>CAZGRC010000021.1:0-10722 GCA_964528125.1 uncultured Ruminococcus sp. | reverse complement strand
GCTCCGGTGACACTGCTTTTTATTACAACAACTGGGAAATGATTTCAAGGGTATCTTGGAGCGATTTGCCTGGAATATTACAAAGAGTCGATTTGGAGTATGGATATCAAATAATTGTATGGTTTTTATCACATCTTTTTTCGGGCGGACAATGGTTGTTGATTTTCTCGGGAGTGTTTTTTTCACTCTCGGTATGTTTGTTTACTTATCGCAACAGTAAAAATCCGGTTATATCTTTGATGGTTTTTAACTGCCTGGGACTATTCAACTTTATGGTGCAGGGATTGCGCCAAGCAATAGCGATGTCTATCTGCCTTTTTGCCTATGAACAATGCAAAAAAAAGCATTTTATCAAATTTATTTTGCTGGTGGCGATTGCATGTCTGTTTCACGCCAGTGCACTTGTTTTTATATTGGTGTACTTTTTGAGTAAATTTAAGCTAAATACTATCCAAATGGGAATATTTGCTATACTAACATTTATTGGTATGCAATTATTGCCTTATGCATTCAACATATTAAATGCTGCAATGAACGAAAATTATGATCTGAATTCTGCGTCCGAAAGTGGTGGAATTGTTGCTATTTTAATATATGCTGTTATCATATTATTCGGATTGTTATTTAAGGATATGTCCGATGAGCATTATGCATTGTTTGTTTATTCTGCTATTGTTGCAGCAGTTGCGATGTTACTTAGAAATTCAGTGAATGGCATTGCGGAAAGAATTAGCCATTATTTTGCATTCGGACAAATGATAGTGTTGTCTAACAGTATTGCATCTGTAAAAGAGCCGAAAATAAAATTATTAATAAATACAGCTGCAGTACTATTGTGCTTTGGCGTTGCTTTCTATAAAGCATCTTATTCTATTTTAATTCCATATACATTTTTTTGGCAGTGGTAAGTTCTGGAGAAAATTATGAAACAAGAAATAAAGAATACAATCAAAAACAATGGGGTATGAGAATAAATGAAAATTACATTTTTTTCAAACTTTTTAAATCACCATCAGTTGCCGCTTTGCAGAGAACTTTATAAACTTTGTGACGGAGATTTTCGTTTTGTCGCCTGTACGCCGATAAATTCCGAAAGACTGTCGCTCGGATATGAGGATATGAATGCGCAGCCCTTTGTGATTCGTGTTTACGAGGGCGGTGAACAACTGTCCGAAGCGATAAAGTGGTGTATGGAAAGTGATGTTGCAATTCACGGCTCTGCTTGGGAAAAATTTGCACGGTTGCGAATAGAGGCGGAGCTGCCGATTTTTCGATATTCCGAACGAATTTTCAAAAAAGGTTTAATACACGCTTTTTCACCCTGCGCTGTCGGGAGTATTTACCTAAAGCATACAAAATACCGCAAGAAGCCGGTTTATATGCTCTGTGCAAGCGCGTTTACCGCGAAAGATTTTGCATTGTTCGGTGCATATAAAAACAAGGCGTATCGCTGGGGTTATTTTCCGGAAGTAAAACAATATGAAAATATAGAAAAAATTACAGAATGGAAGCATCCAGCTTCAATTCTATGGGTTGCAAGACTCATAGAATGGAAGCATCCGGAGCTGCCGGTCATTCTTGCTACGCGTTTAAAGGCGGAGGGATACCGTTTTAATATAGACATAATCGGCAACGGAAAAATGGAAGAAGATATTCGACGTATGATTAAGGACAGCGGGGTTGAAGACTGTGTGCATATGCTTGGTTCAATGCCGCCGGAAAAGGTTCGCGAACATATGGAACAGAGTGAGATTTTTCTTTTCACATCCGACCGCAATGAGGGTTGGGGCGCGGTTCTCAACGAATCAATGAATTCGGCTTGTGCGGTTGTGGCAAGTCACGCTATAGGTTCGGTGCCGTTTTTAATTAAAGACGGCGAAAACGGACTTATCTATAAAGACGGTGATGTTGACAGCTTGTACAGTAAGGTTAAATTTTTGTTGGATAATTCTTCCGAAAGGAAAAGAATCGGCATATCGGCGTATAATACTTTAACCAAACAGTGGAATGCCGAAAACGCCGCAAAAAGATTTATCGATTTGGCAGGAGCGGTTATATTGGAAGATAATGCTCCGGATATTTTTGCTGACGGTGTTTGCAGCAGAGCACCGATTCTCAAGGAAAATTGGTATAAGGGATGAGAAAATGTTTAGAAAATCGCTTTGTTTTAAAGGATTGTTGATAGGATAATGAAAATCGGAAAATTTTCCTTAGGCAGAACCGTTCAAAATGCAGGATGGATTATCGGCGGACGAATTGCTCAGATGGCGGTAAGTTTTATTGTCAGCGTTTTAACTGCCAGATATCTCGGACCGTCAAATTACGGACTTATTAACTATGCCAACGCATACATAGCTTTTTTTACAGCATTTTGCACTCTTGGAATCAATTCGCTGTTGGTAAAAGAATTTCTTGATTCGCCTGATGATGTCGGTACTACCATAGGTACAACATTGGGATTGCGAGCAATTTCAAGTTTGCTTTCGGCATTTACGATTATTATTATATCTTGTTTTGCCGACAAAGGTGAGCCGATTACCATAGCGGTTGTGGCACTGAGCAGTATCGGCGTGGTATTTAATGTTTTTGAGACCTTTAATTATTGGTTTCAAGCACAGCTAAAGTCTAAGATAACCGCAATAACATCTTTTACTGCGTATTTTATAACGGCAATATATAAGATAATTTTGCTTTTACTTAACAAGAGTGTTATTTGGTTTGCATTGGCAACTTCGTTAGATTACATATGCGTTGCCGTTCTTTTATTTGCGGCATATAAAAAAGAATGTGGAAAACCTTTGAAGTTTTCTTTGAAATACGGAAAGAATCTTTTAAAACGAAGCCACCATTTCATACTTTCCGGGCTTATGGTCGCAATTTACGGATATACAGATAAAATTATGCTGAAGCATATGCTCGGTGAAAGTGATGTTGGGCTGTATTCGATTGCAACATCGCTTTGCAATGTCTGGTGCTTTGTGCTCAGTGCCATAATTGATTCGGTTTATCCGTCGATTATGGAAGCAAACAATAAAGATGAAGATTTGTTTAAGCGCAGAAATAAGCAATTATATGCCATAGTTTTTTATGTTTCATTTTTTGTGGCGTTAATGTTTCAAATATTTGCACCGTTGGCTGTGCAAATACTTTACGGCGAAGCCTACAGCGGTTCGGTTAATCCGCTTAGAATAATCACATGGTATACGGCGTTTTCGTATTTGGGCGTGGCAAGAAATGCTTGGATTGTATGTAAAGAAAAACAGAGATATTTGAAATATATTTATGTACTGGCGGCAGCAATCAATGTAGTGTTAAACTTTATATTCATACCATTATTCGGTGCTTCGGGTGCCGCGATCGCTTCGCTTATTGCTCAGATACTTACATCGATTGTTTTACCGCTGTTTATAAAGCCGATAAGAGAAAATTCAATTTTAATGTTGGAAGCGATTATATTAAAAGGGGTTAAATAAATTGGATAAACGTGTTATGAAGCCGATAGACATTGCTGAACAAAAGCAGATTGAGCTTGACATATTAAAAAATTTTGCTGATTTCTGTGATGAACACAATCTCAGGTACTTTTTGGCATATGGTACGCTTATCGGCGCCGTAAGGCACAAGGGCTTTATACCGTGGGATGATGATATTGATGTTTGGATGCCGAGAGAAGATTATAACAAGCTTATCAATATTTATAATCAAGGCAACAATGCACCGTATAAACTGATTGCGCCGTATACACGCAACTCATATCATTCTTTTGTAAAAATAGTGAATGAGAAAACCGTTAAATTGGAAGCAGGAGTTAATTATAAAAACGGTTTTATAGGTATTGATATCGATGTGTTTCCGCTTGACGGTCAACCTGAAAATGAAGATGAATATGTGAAATGGTACAATAAAATACAAAAGTATTACAGAGCATATCCGTATTTAAATCTTCCAAACGATGGGAAATTGAAAAGAATAATCGGGCTTCCGATAATAAGATTGTTAAGTGGCGGTAAAAAACATCTTCTTGATAAGGCGAAAAGGCTTCACGACAAATATCCGTATGATGAATGTGAGTTTATAGGCTCTATTGAGTGCTGTTATGATTATATAGAAATCCGTTATAAAAAAGAGTGGTTTAGGGATTATGTTCTTGCTGACTTTGAAGGCGTAAAGTTTAGAATTCCCGTTGACTACGATAAAATTCTTACGCAGACTTACGGTGATTATATGACACCGCCGCCTGAAACGGAACAGGTAACGCATCATCAAAACAATACATTTTGGCTATAATTTTCAATAAAAAGGATGATATTAAATGAGTCTTTTCAAAAACAAAACTTTACTTATAACCGGCGGTACAGGGTCATTTGGAAATGCGGTCTTAAACCGATTTCTTAAAACGGATATAGGGGAAATACGCATTTTTTCAAGGGACGAGAAAAAACAGGACGATATGCGCCACGAGTTTCAGGCGAAAATGCCCGAATCCGCAGGGAAAATTAAATTCTTTATCGGTGATGTGCGGGATTCGGCATCGGTGAAGAACGCCATGCACGGAGTGGATTATATTTTCCACGCGGCGGCATTAAAACAGGTACCTTCCTGTGAGTTTTTCCCTGTTGAAGCGGTGAAAACCAATGTTTTAGGCACTGAAAACGTGCTTACAGCCGCAATAGAATCGGGGGTTAAAAATATTGTTTGCCTTTCGACCGACAAGGCGGCATATCCCGTAAATGCGATGGGTACATCAAAAGCGATGATGGAAAAGGTTATAGTTGCAAAGTCGCGCACGGTGAATCCCGAACAAACAAAAATCTGTTGCACACGTTACGGCAATGTTATGTGCAGTCGCGGCAGTGTTATCCCGCTTTGGATTGAGCAGATTAAGGCGGGAAGTCCGATCACCATAACCGAACCGTCGATGACAAGGTTTATAATGTCGCTTGACGAAGCGGTTGACCTTGTGCTGTTTGCCTTTGAAAACGGTGTTTCGGGCGATATCTTGGTACAAAAGGCGCCCGCTTGCACTATTGAAACACTTGCGAAAGCGGTGACCGAACTGTTTAACCCGAACACCGAAATCAAGGTTATCGGTATTCGGCACGGTGAAAAAATGTATGAAACTCTGCTTACCAACGAGGAATGTGCCGGCGCGATTGATTTGGGCAATTTCTATCGCGTACCCTCTGATAAACGCGATCTTAATTATGACAAGTATTTTAAGGACGGCGACATAAACCGCAATCCTCTTACAGAGTTTAATTCCAATAATACCGAACTTTTAAATGTTGAACAGGTAAAGGAAAAACTTTTGTCTTTGCAGTATATCCGCGACGAAATTTCCAAATCGGAAGGAAATTAAATGATGAATTCTCAACAAACGGGAATAATTTTGCTTATAAAAAGTGCGATTTTGGGTCGAAATTATTCTTTGCCGGAAGATTTTGAGCTTGATTCTGCCGCATCTGTTGCAATAAAACATCAGATTTCGGCATTGTTTTATTACGGTGCGCTCAATTGCGGATTTTCGCAAGATTTGCCGACAATGAATCGGTTGTTTACAGACACGTGCAGGCTTATTACGGTGAGTGAACAACAGATGTATGCCGTAAATGCCATATTGGCCGACTTTGACGAAAACGGAATTGATTATATGCCGCTTAAAGGCACACTTCTTAAAAAAATGTATCCCAAGTCGGAAATGCGCAGTATGGGTGATGCCGATATTCTTATCCGCACCGAACAATATGAGGAAATTGTTCCGCTTATGCAAAAATTGGGCTTTAATGAACAGATTGAAAGCGACCACGAATTGATTTGGGATAAGAAAGGGATACATATTGAACTGCACAAGCGGTTAATTCCGTCATACAACAAAGATTATTATGAGTATTTCGGTGACGGCTGGCGGCTGGCAAAACCTGTTTTTGAAGGCGGTACACGCTATGCTATGACGCCGGAGGATGAAATGATTTATCTTTTCACCCATTATGCCAAGCACTACAGGGATGCGGGAATAGGTATTAAGCACATTGTTGATCTGTGGGTTTACAAAAACAGTGTAAAAGGACTTGATAATGAATACATCCTTAAAGAACTTAGAAAATTGCAGTTGGATGTTTTTTATAAAAACACGATGCACACACTTGATGTTTGGTTTGAAGATGCTGTCCCCGATGTTATAACCGAGTTTATAACGGGAATCATTTTTAACAGCGGGGTTTACGGAACACATGAAGCACATCTTTTATCCGAAGCGGTAAAAATTTCAAAACAAACCGGCACTGCAAAGAGCGCGCGAGCAAAAAAGATAATTCAACTTGTGTTTTTGCCGTATGAATCTATGTACAAAAAATATCCAATTCTTGAAAAAGCGGCGATACTTTTGCCGATTATGTGGGTTGTAAGATGGTTTAATGTGCTTCTTTTTAAAAGAAAGAATATAAAAAAGAACAGCAATGATTTAAAAACGATGTCCGCAGAAAAAATTGACGATTATCAAAATGCACTCAACTTTGTCGGACTGGATTTCAATTTTAAGGGGTAAATTTATGAAAATACTTGTGACGGGGGTACACGGCTTTGTCGGTAAAAATTTTTGCGCTGCGCTTTACAATATAGCCGACGGCAAGGACAAAAGCCGTAATATCAATCCCGATATCACTGTTTTTGAGTATGATCTTGATACCGATGAGGCGCTTTTGGACACATATTGCAGTGAGTGCGATTTTGTGTTCCATTTGGCAGGGGTAAACCGTCCGAAAGATCAGGCGGAATTTATGCAGGGAAATTTCGGCTTTACTTCAACCTTGCTGGATTTGCTTAAAAAGCACAACAATAACTGCCCTGTAATGATTTCTTCTTCCATTCAGGCGGCACTTGATAATCCGTACGGTATTTCCAAAAAAGCGGGGGAGGATTTGCTGTTTGCCTATTCCGAAGAAACGGGCGCTAAGCTGCTGGTATACCGTCTGCCGAATGTTTTCGGGAAATGGTGCAAACCGAACTACAACAGCGCTGTGGCAACATTTTGCAACAACATTGCAAACGATCTGCCGATACAGGTTAACGACCGCAGTGTCAAGATGACACTTGTTTATATTGATGATGTGGTGGATGAGTTTATTGCGGCATTGAAAGGCGAGGAAAACCGCGACGGGAATTTTTGCAAAGTTTCCGTTGAGCACAAAATTACTTTGGGTGAGATTGTTGATTTGATATATTCATTCAAAGAGCAACCGCAAACACTGTTAATGCCGGAGATTCCGCGAGGCAGTTTTGAAAAGAAGCTATATTCAACCTATCTTTCATATCTGCCAAAGGAAAAAGCGATTTTTCCTTTGAAGATGAATGTGGATGAACGCGGTAGTTTTACCGAACTTCTCAAAACCGAAAAATGCGGTCAGTTCAGTGTGAATATTTCAAAACCGGGAATCACAAAGGGTCAGCACTGGCATAATTCAAAGTGGGAGTTTTTTATTGTGGTGTCGGGTCACGGACTTATTGAAGAACGTAAAATCGGCAGCGATGAGATTTTGCGTTTTGAGGTGACGGGAGACAAAATTAAAGCCGTGCATATGCTACCCGGTTATACTCACAATATTATAAATCTTTCGGACAGCGAAGATTTGGTAACGCTTATGTGGGCGAATGAGCGGTTTGACCCCGAAAAACCCGATACTTATTTTGAGAAGGTATAATAAATGAATATAAAAACAGATTACAGTGATATTAAATTTAAGGATAACGGCAAGCTTAAATTATTGATTATCGTAGGCACGCGCCCCGAAATCATAAGGCTTGCGGCGGTTATCAACAAGTGCCGTAAATATTTTGATTGCATTTTGGCGCATACGGGACAAAATTACGACTATAATCTTAACGGAGTGTTTTTTAAGGATTTAAAACTTGCCGACCCCGAAGTATATATGGATGCGGTGGGGGATGACCTCGGTGCTACCGTGGGTAATATTATAAATTGCTCATACAAATTGATGAACCAAATAAAGCCTGATGCATTGCTTATATTGGGAGATACAAATTCCTGTCTTTCGGCTATTTCGGCCAAGCGTCTTCATATACCTATTTTCCATATGGAAGCCGGCAACCGCTGTAAAGATGAATGTTTGCCCGAAGAGACCAACCGCCGAATTGTCGATATTATTTCGGATGTGAATCTTGCCTACAGTGAACACGCAAGAAAATATCTTCACGAATGCGGACTTCCAAAGGAGCGCGTTTATGTGACGGGCTCGCCTATGGCAGAGGTTTTGCGTAATAATTTGGAAGAAATTGAAAAATCCGATATCCATAGCAGACTCGGACTTGGTAAGGGAAGATATATTCTGCTCTCGGCGCACAGGGAAGAAAATATTGACACCGAAAAGAATTTTCTTTCACTCTTTAACGCGATAAATGAAATGGCAAAGAAATATGATATGCCGATATTGTATTCGTGCCACCCGCGTTCCAAAAAACGCCTTGAAGCGAGCGGATTTGTGCTCGACAAGCGCGTAATTCAGCATGAGCCGCTCGGATTTCATGATTATAACTGTCTCCAGATGAACGCTTTTGCAGTTGTTTCGGACAGCGGCACTTTGCCGGAAGAAAGCAGTTTTTTCACAAGCATAGGAAAACCGTTTCCCGCAATTTGTATACGCACTTCCACCGAAAGACCCGAAGCGCTTGACAAGGCGTGTTTTGTGCTTGCGGGTATTGACGAAAAGTCATTACTTCAAGCCGTTGATACAACTGTTACCGCGAACCTTGACGGCGATTACGGCATTCCCGTGCCCGATTATACCGATGAAAATGTTTCGACAAAGGTTGTTAAACTGATTCAAAGTTATACAGGCGTGGTAGATAAAACGGTCTGGAGAAAATTTTAAAAGCAGTAAATTACTTTCGGTATGGACCGCAAAAAAAGTAAAATTTTTGCGGTCCATACCGTCGTTTTTTAGGCTCTATGTCAATAGTTGTGGTAAGAGTTAAAACAGAATATTTTAGGAAGGAAGCGATTGCGGTTATGCAGTCGCTTCCGTATTATTGAATTTTTGATAGAAAAGCATATGTAAAATACGGTTTCTAAAACGATTGAAATTTTGGTAACCGTATGCATTTCGTTTAAGAAATTTAATCTTGTTATTGCAGCCTTCGATGAAACCGTTGGTAAGGGGTATAGAAAATGAATTAATAATGCCAGAGTACCAATTACGCATAGTGGTTGCACATTTTTCAAATGCCCATATCGCCTGTCGTATCTGCTGTTTTTGAGGCTTAATCGAGTGGCTTGTAAAATATTCGGTTGATTTTTGTTTTGGTAAGGAATATTGGCGTAGCGGGATAAATGGGGCATAAAGAGGATAGAAAATTCATACAATTAAACAGTATATTAGGAGTTGATTGTATGAGAGAGACAGGGACTGACAGAGCGGTGCTTTTGGGAGAATATATAATTGAAACAGGTGCAACGGTCCGCGCGGCGGCAAAGGTTTTCAACATCAGCAAATCCACGGTACATAAGGATGTTACGGAGAGGCTATGCTATGACGACCCGCAACTCTATCGAGAGGTGAAGCGGGTACTTGAAAAAAACAAACAGGAAAGGCATATACGCGGCGGTATGGCTACCCGCAGGAAGTATAAAGGGGACAGTGAATAAATTTTGTCGTACAAAACGTCGAATTTCGACGCGAAAAGTGTCCTGGAAATTCGTTTTGCGAAAAAAATCGGAAATATTTAAAAATTATACTTGACAAAATGAGGTTGATGTATTATACTTTTAGTGTTGCAAATCCGTAGACAGCAGGTGGCGTGTTCGCCGTAAGTTTTCGCCTGCCGAGGTGTGCGTAAGAATTATTATGTAATTTTTATGTCCATACTCGTGTTCTGCGGTATGGACATTATTTATTTTTTCCGGAGGTGAACCACATTGCCTAACGCAAAGGTTTTAGAGCAAAAACAGCAGATTGTTGCAGAACTTGTTGAAAAAATAAACGCTTCTGTTACAGGTATTGTTGTTGATTACAAAGGTATCACCGTTGCCGATGATACTGCACTCCGTAAGGAACTTCGCGAGAACGGCGTTGATTATTTCGTTGTAAAGAACACCCTTCTTGCTCGTGCTGTTGAGGGTACCGACCTTGCCGATATCAAATCGGTTCTTGAGGGTACAACCGCGATTGCACTTTCTAAGGAGGACTACACCGCCGCCGCGAGAATCATCTGCAAGTTTGCAGACTCTCACGAAAACTACAACGTAAAGTCGGGCTTCCTCGACGGTAAGGTTGTAGATGTAGAAACCATTAACGCACTTGCAAAACTTCCGTCCAGAGAAGTCCTTCTTGCAACCGTTCTTGGTGCATTCCAGGCTCCCATTGCCGCATTCGCGCGCGCTGTACAGGCTATCGTAGATAAAGACGGTGCCCCCGCTGAGGAAGAAACAGCCGCTGAATAATTGAAAAAACAAATTTAAAAAAATTTATGGAGGAAAATTAAAATGGCTTCTGAAAAGATTACCGCTATGATTGAAGAGTTAAAGACTCTTACCGTTCTTGAGCTGTCCGAGCTCGTTAAAGCAGTTGAGGAGGAATTCGGCGTATCGGCTGCCGCTGCTGTTGCAGTTGCCGCTCCTGCCGCAGGCGAAGCCGCCGCTGCTGAGGAGAAAACCGAATTTGACGTTATCCTTGCAAACGCAGGCGCTGAGAAAATTAAGGTTATTAAGGT
>CAZGRC010000020.1:0-10914 GCA_964528125.1 uncultured Ruminococcus sp. | reverse complement strand
TATCTATAACGGCGAAGTTTTCTGATTTTGTAACATATCATTGACAAACCTACAATTTTAATCGCGGTGCGCGTTTTCATATGCCTTTTTAATATCTTTCGGCAATCCGTCGGGAATAAGGCTTCGCAGGCGGTCTTCGTTGCCGTCATTTAAAGCCTGTTCATAGTACCAGCATTTGAATTTAAGCATATCCAATACGCGGTTCATATGTACGATTTCGGATTCAACCGTTTTTCTTTGCTTTTCAAAGAGTTCCTTTCTTTGCGGATAGGTGGCGGAACCCTCTGCACACCAATCCATAAACTGTTTGATATGCTTGATTTCAAGCCCCGATTTTTTAAGGCAGTCGATCATCCGCAGTGTCTCAATTTCGCGGTCGTTGAATTGACGAATGCCGGCAACCCGCTCCATTTTCGGGAAAAGTCCCTGCTTGTCATAATATCGCAAAGTGGAGATAGGCAACCCGCACATCTCCGATACCTGTCCTATGGTATACATAAAAAACCTCCGTAAAAATACAAAAAAGTCTTGACCTAAAGTCGGGTTTAGGTAGTATTATCAAGTATAGCAGATAACAGAACGCTTTGCAACGGCAAAATTTAAACGACGGGAAGAAAATTTTATGAATTATGTTACACTTTCAAACGGCATAAAAATGCCGCAGCTCGGATACGGAGTTTATCAGGTCACAAAAGACGAATGCGAACGCTGTGTTACCGATGCGCTGAAAGTCGGTTATCGGCTTATAGACACGGCGCAGAGTTATTTTAATGAGGAAGAGGTCGGGAAAGCAATTTCAAAGAGCGGTATTCCGCGTGAAGAAATTTTCCTCACCACCAAGGTTTGGATAGAACATTACGGTTATGAAAATGCAAAGAATTCCGTTCTGGAATCAATGCGCAAATTGCAGGTGGATTATTTGGATCTTTGCCTTTTGCACCAGCCTTTCGCAGATACATACAGTGCTTACCGTGCGCTTGAAGAACTGTATGATGAGGGTCGGATACGCGCTATAGGCATTTCTAATTTTTATGCCGACAGAATGGTTGATTTTGCTTCGTTTAACCGAATAGTTCCAATGGTAAATCAAATTGAAATTCATCCGCACAATCAGCAACGCGATGTCGAAATTTGGCATAATAAATACGGTGTGAAGTTGGAAGCGTGGGCGCCTTTCGGTGAGGGCAGAGGCGGTATGTTTGACCTACCCGAACTTAAAGCGATTGCGGAAAAATACGGAAAAACCGCAGCACAGGTGATTTTGCGCTGGCATATTCAGCGTGGCATTGTCGTTATACCGAAAACCACCCACATTGAGCGGATGGAAGAGAATTTTTCCGTTTTTGACTTTGCTTTGGATGAGGGTGATATTGCGGTTATATCTGCGCTCGACAAGAAACAGAGCAGTTTCTTTTCTCACACCGACCCCAATATGGTGGAGTGGTTTGTGAAAATGGTGGAAGAACGCAAAAAACAGCATGATTCCGCAAAAGATAAAAAGAATTGGTGAGGAGATTTGTTTATGAGCAAGAAAGTTTTGATTTTGTCGGCAAGCCCCAGAAAAGGCGGCAATTCGGATGTTTTATGTGATGAGTTTGCAAGGGGGGCCGAAGTGGCGGGACACAGTGTTGAAAAAATCCGAGTGGCTGAAAAGAATATAGGATATTGTCGAGCCTGCTACGCCTGTAAAAACAGCGGAAAATGCGTGATCGTGGACGATATGGCAGAAATTTTGCAAAAGATGATTGATTCGGATGTATTGGTTTTGGCAAGTCCGGTTTACTTTTATTCGGTTGATGCACAGCTGAAAGCCCTGATCGACCGCACCGTTGCCCGTTGGTTGGAGGTCAAAAATAAGGAATTTTATTATATTGTTACCGCCGCCGATGAGGATAAAGCATCTGCCGAAATCACCCTTGCCTGTTTTCGCGGTTATGCCGATTGCGTTGAGGGCGCCGAAGAAAAGGGTGTGATTTACGGTATGGGTGTTTATGAAAAAGGAGAAATCAACGGACATCCTGCTATGTTGCAGGCGTATGAAACGGGCAAAAATCTTTGAGTTTAAAGTCCGTATAAATCCGTTTGAAATTAAAATTTAAAAAAATTAAAAATTTTCCAAAAAACACTTGACAAATAGGGGACGAGATGTTATATTATATACGGTTAGCGTGTGCTAATCGTGTTTTGAAGGGTAGGATACTTATGAATTTAACAAACGCTGAGGAAGGAAAAGAGTACATAGTCCGCGACATCGAAACCGATGATGAAGAACTGGATGCTTTCCTTTTTTCTCTCGGCTGTTACAGCGGTGAGCCTATAACGGTTATATCGCACATTAAAGGCGGTTGTGTCGTGTCGATTAAAGACGGCAGATACAACATTGACAGTCAACTGGCACAGGCAATTATTATCTGATAATTGTCGGTCGCTGTGCGACTGTTTCCTTTGACTTGTAGGTTAGCGTTTGCTAACTTTATGTGTGGCCTATTTATTTAATAACAAATTTTAGGAGGATTTAAAATGAGAATTGCTTTTGCGGGAAACCCTAACAGCGGCAAAACAACGATGTATAACGCGCTGACGGGTCGCAACGAAAAGGTCGGTAACTGGGCAGGCGTTACGGTTGAAAAGAAACAGGGAACAATAAAGAAAAGTTATTACAACGGTCCTGAAGAACTTATTGCGGTGGATCTCCCCGGTGCGTATTCAATGTCACCCTTTACTTCCGAAGAAAGTATAACCAGCGCTTATGTAAAGAACGAAAATCCCGATGCCATTGTAAACATTGTGGATGCGACAAATTTAAGCCGCAGTCTTTTCTTCACAACACAGCTTTTGGAACTCGGTGTGCCGGTGGTGGTCGCACTTAATAAGAGTGATATAAACAAGAAAAAGGAAACGAAAATCGATACGGAGGCACTCTCGGAAGAACTCGGTTGTCCCGTTATAAATACCGTTTCGGCTTCTGTTGAACACACCGGTCTTGCGGATGTTGTTAAGGCGGCGGTTGAAAGCAAGGGCAAAGAGCAAACCGCACCGTATGTTGAAGGTGATATAGAACTCACCGATAAAAAAGCGGTTATTGCCGCGGACAGAAAGCGTTTTGAGTATGTAAACGCCCTTGTTGCTAAGGTTGAACAGCGCAAGGTTCGTACCAGCGAGAAAAATTTCGGTGATAAGATTGATGCCGTTCTTACAAACAAATGGTTCGGCATTCCGATTTTTGCCGTTGTTATGTTTTTGGTGTTCCAGATTTCACAGGTTTGGGTGGGTACGCCCATTGCCGATTTGCTTGTCGGTTGGCTTGAAACATTCCAGGAATGGGTAGGCGGATTTATAACCAACGACCTGATCCACTCCATACTTATCGAAGGTATTATCGGCGGTGTTATAGCCGTTGTCGGTTTCTTGCCCTTGGTTATGGTAATGTATTTCCTCATTGCCCTGCTTGAAGATTGCGGTTATATGTCGCGTGTGGCTGTTGTTCTTGACCCGATATTCAAAAAGGTCGGTCTTTCGGGTAAATCGGTTATTCCGTTTGTAATCACAATCGGTTGTGCGGTTCCCGGAATTATGGCAAGCCGTACCATTCGTAACGAACGTGAACGCAGAGCAACGGCAATGCTGTCGCCCTTTATGCCCTGCGGTGCCAAAATTCCCGTTATTTCGCTTTTTGCCGGTGTTTTCTTCAATAATGCCGGATGGGTAAGCACACTTTGCTATCTTTGGGGTATAGTTCTCATTTTCCTATGCGCATTGCTTGTAAACCGTATAGCCGGTTACAAGGCACGTAAATCGTTCTTTATTATTGAATTGCCCGAATACAAAGCTCCCTCACTTTGGGGCGCATTTAAGTCGATGTGTTCACGCGGTTGGGCATATATTGTAAAGGCATCTACAATCATTTTGCTCTGCAACACGGCGGTTCAGTTAATGCAAACATTCACTTGGAAATTTACACTCGCAAACGAAAACGCAAGCGACTCTATTCTTGAATCGATAGCAAGCCCGTTTGCCTATCTTTTGGTTCCGATAATCGGCGTGGTTTCGTGGCAGTTGGCGGCGGCGGCGGTAACAGGCTTTATTGCCAAAGAAAACGTTGTCGGAACATTGGCTGTTTGCTTATCGATAACAAACTTTATCGATACCGATGCGCTTGAACTTATCGGCGGTGCTTCGGCGGTACGTGAAAAAATGGGTATCACAATCGTTGCCGCACTTGCATATCTTATGTTCAACCTCTTTACACCTCCTTGCTTTGCGGCAATCGGCGCTATGAACAGCGAAATGAAAAGCGCAAAATGGCTTTGGGGCGGTATAGGACTTCAACTCTCGGTAGGTTTCACTGTCGCTTATTTGATATATACGATCGGCACACTTATCACCGATCCCGAAAAACTCGGTGCGGTTCCCGCGCTTTGCGGACTTGCCGCAATAGTTGTTATAGCAGGTGTTATAACGGCACTTATCAAAAATTCCGATAAAAAACTCGCCGCAGAATATGCACTTAAAAACAACAAACAAAAAGTTGGTGTTACAAAATAATGGGTGATATTATTGCTGCTATAATAATAGTGCTGATTATCGCGGCGGCGGTTACTTATATTATCCGCGCCAAGAAAAAAGGCAAAAAATGTATCGGTTGTCCCGACGGCTGTTGCTGTTCGGACAAAAAAGAAAACGCCTCCTCCTGTTGTTGCTGCGGTAACAACGCCAATGAATAACAAAGCACAAGGCAGAGCCAAACGGCTCTGCCTTGTGCTTTTAAAAGGTTATTGCTATTAAAAACAAATATTAACATATGCGATTCTATCTGCCGATTTTAAAAAGCGTTTCGGCATTATGTGCGGTGAGACTTAAAATTTCTTCTGCGGTTTTTTCGCGAATCTCGGCAATTTTTGCGGCGGTAAGTGCAATTAAACCGGAATGGCAGGTTTCCCCCCTGTAAGGCACGGGGGAAAGATAGGGCGCATCTGTTTCAACAAGCAATCGGTCGTCGGGAACAAGAGCCACCGTTTCGGGCAGGCGTTTGGCATTTTTGAATGTCACAACACCGCCGACACCGATATACATACCGAGTTTTAAGATTTCCGTTGCCATTTCGGGACTGCCCGAAAAGCAGTGGACAACGCCTTTCGGACGGTATTTTTTCAAAATTTCAAGGGTGTCCGCATGGGCGTCGCGGTCGTGAACAATCACCGGCAGATTCAATTTTTCGGCTAATTCCAACTGTCTGACAAATACGGCTTTTTGCACTTCGCGGTCATATGGTTCCCAATAATAATCAAGACCGATTTCACCGATTGCGACACACTTTTTGCGGGCGGCAAATCGCTCAATTTCGGCAATGGCGGTGTTGCTTTCGATGTTTCCGGGATGTATTCCGACCGCAGCATAGACAAAATCGTGCTTTTCGGCAATGGCGAGCGCTTTTTTGCAGGAATCACCGTCGCAACCGCAGGTCACTATGCCGCAGACACCGTTTTGATTAAGTTGTGTGAGCAATTCGTCACGACATCCGTCAAACCGCTTATCATCATAGTGAGCGTGGCTGTCGAAAATGAGCGGTTTTTTAAGTTTACATTCTTCCGGGTAAAGCATTATCTTATTTTACTTCCCGCAGGTATACCGTCGGCAAAAATAACCTTTACATCACCGTCGGTCAGATCGGCGGCAAGTATCATTCCGCAGGACTCAACTCCGCAAAGTGTTGCGGGCTTGAGATTTGAAACAACAATAACGGTGTGTCCGATAAGTTGGTCGGGTGTGTAATATTTCGCAATACCCGATGCAACTGTGCGGGGGGTGCCGCTGCCGTCGTCAAGGGTGAGTTTAAGCAGTTTTTTTGCTTTCGAAATGGGTTCGCACGCAGTGACGGTTGCGGTTTTAAGTTCAATCTTCGCAAAATCGTCAATGCTGATTTCGGGCAGTGATACAATGTTTTCGGTGTCGGCGGACTTTTCGGCTTTTTCTTTTTCCGCGGCAATTTCCGCAAGCACTTTTTCGGCGTCAATACGGGCAAAAAGCGGCTTTGCTTGACCGACGGTATATTCGGTGACGGCGCCGAACCGAAGTTCACGGTTGTCGCTGCATATCTGTGCGGCAATGGATGCGGCACTTTCGGGAATAATGGGTGTCAGCATTACACCGAGCAGACGAATGCATTCAAGCAGGTTGTAAAGCACGGTTTTAAGGCGTGGGAGGGAATTTTCGTCCTTTGCAAGCACCCAAGGTGCGGTTTCGTCGATATATTTGTTACAGCGTTTCGCGAGATTTATAACGGTGTCGCAGGCATCGGCATTGTGATATATATCCATAAGGTGCAAATATTTTTCCACAGCGTCATCCGCCGCCGTGATGAGTTCGCTGTCAATACTCTCTTTGACACCGTTTGCCGAAACCGAGCCGCCGAAATACTTGTTTGTCATGGCAACAGAGCGGTTGACAAGGTTTCCGAGAGTGTTTGCAAGGTCGGAGTTGAATTTGGTTATAAAGCTCTCATATGTGATTGTGCCGTCTTGTGTAAACGGTATTTCCGAAAGCAGATAATAACGCACGGCATCTGTGCCGAAACGTGCGGCGAGCTCATCGGCATATATTACGTTGCCTTTGGATTTGGACATCTTGTCTTCACCAACAAGCACCCACGGATGACCGAGAACCTGTTTCGGAAGCGGTTGACCGAGAGCCATAAGAATTATAGGCCAGTAAATTGTGTGGAAACGGACAATATCTTTGCCGATAACGTGCAGGTCGGCGGGCCAGAGTTTTTCATACTGTTCACTGCCGCCGTCCGGATCGAAACCTATTCCCGTGATATAGTTTGAAAGTGCATCAATCCACACATAAATTACGTGACCGTCATCAAAGTCAACGGGAACGCCCCATTTAAAGGTTGAGCGTGAAACGCAGAGGTCGGAAAGCCCGGGTTTAAGGAAGTTGTTTATCATTTCGTTTCTGCGGGATTCGGGCTGAATGAAGTCGGGATGTTCTTCAATATACTCCATTAACCTATCTTGATATTTGCTCAAACGCAGGAAATATGCTTCTTCTTTTGCATCGGTAACTTCTCTGCCGCAGTCGGGGCATTTGCCGTCCACGAGCTGAGAGGGTGTAAAGAAAGACTCACAGGGAACGCAGTATTTGCCCTCGTATGTGCTCTTGTAAATATCGCCCTGCTCGTAGAGCTTTTTGAATATCTTTTGAACGGTTTTTTCGTGATAGTCATCGGTGGTGCGTATAAACTTGTCATATGATGTGTTAAGACTGTCCCAAACGCCTTTGATTTCGCCTGAAACGCGGTCAACATACGCCTTGGGCGTGATACCTGCGGCTTTGGCATATTCTTCGATTTTTTGACCGTGTTCGTCCGAACCCGTCATCAGAAAAACGTCAAATCCCATCATTTTTTTGTAACGTGCTATCATATCGGCAAGCACAATGTCATAGGCGTTGCCTATATGCGGCTTGCGCGAGGTGTAAGCAATGGCCGTGGTGATATAAAATTTCTTGTTTTCATTCATTGTAAATTTCCTCCTATGGCTTTTGGGTCAAGAAAAGAATAATCGAAATTGCCGTTGATATAAGGTTGTATATAAGAACCGTCGCTCCGTTAGGCGCGGTGCCCTGACCTGTGAAAGAGGTATATGCAAACAGGACTGCACCGAGACAGGCGGTTAAAATATAACACAGCGTGAGTATAAATGTTGAACGCTTAATGCGAGATGCACAGTTGAGAACCGACACGAAATTTATTGCGGAACCTCTGTAGGCGGCGGGAGCGGAAACCTGTTCGGTTTCGGTAACGGCAACATTGTACATATGCACGCCCGCGTTGGTCATAAGTTTAACGGAATCTTCGTAAAGACCGATATAGTCGCATATCATAGGTTCGCTTATATTGGGGTCACAGTTATCGACAAGCAGTGTAAGTCCCAAATTGGCGAGTTTTTTGAGCTCGCGTGCAACATTCGGCGCAACGCTGTACTGAATGACAATAAGCGCACAAGCTTTGCCGCCGCTTGCAAGATAAACCGGGAAATAACCGCGCCTAAGTATTGTGCGGTCAACTTCGACATTCGGCACCTCGATGCCATGCGCTTCCATAAGGGTGCGGTTGCCGATAAACAGCAGTTCATTATCAACCCAACCCGAAATGCCCATACGTTCTTCGTATTTAACGGTGTCGGAATCGGGAATAGTATAAGAAGCGTTGGTGCCCGCGATTTTTTTGAATATCGGGGCTAAGGTGCTGTTAAGCGTTTCGGTAAGAGAAGCGGCACGCATTATGGTGTTGTCGATGTTATTGTCGGACAGCACCTTCATACTGTGCAGTGTGACCGTGCCCGCAGGGAAAATGTCGCTTGAAGAAATAACGGCGGCATTGGCAAGTTCGATTCTTTCGGCGCCGGCTTTGCCCGCAATCATGGAACCCTTTTTATTCAGCTTCAGTGATGCCGTGAAAATCGGCAGAGTATCAATGAAAAAAAGTGCGGGACCTGCCGCGATAGACATTATTGCGGAGGCACAGTGAAAACCGGAAATCATATTGCCGAAATAGTATCCTGCGGCAAAACCCATCGCGGCAGAGAACAGCAAGGTTCCGAAAAAGATAAGCGAGACCTTTCCCGAAAGGGTTGTGCCGTAGGTTGAATATTTCATATAATCGCATATAAAATCGGTTTTTTGACCTGCGGCAATAAGGGCATCGCCCTCTACCGCGTTTTTTGCCATGGCAAATGATGTGGCGCGGTCATCAATCAGCGTTATCGCATTTTTGCCGAGGTTGCCGGTTATCTGTTTAAGGTTTGAAAGGGTTGAAGAAGAGTTCCAAAAAAGCGAAATTGCCCTTGCAAACAGTATGAGCGAAGAAAGCAGTAACATTTCAACAACATCTTCGCGTTTCGGCACGGCGACTGCTCCGAGAACAAGCGCGCCGACTGCGGACATAACCGCCAATACATCACCCTTGCAGTTGCGACCGAAAAGATTTTTAAAGGCGGCAAAGGAATCGGCGTTTAAAAGGGTTGCCAAGAGAAGTATGCCTGCGGATACCGCCGCGCAAACCGAGGTGTGTGCAACAAAAGCCACCGACAGCGGCGGCACCGTAAACAGCGCCAGCGCAACACAGCAAAGACCCGTGAAAACGGTGCGCAAAAAAGCACTGCGCTTTTTAACCGACAGCAGATGTATGAGTTTTTTTGCATCCTTTGCCGAACGGTATTCGATATCGGGTTTAAAAGAGTCGAAATCGTTCTCTTCAAGCTGTGTTTCAAAGGGTTCGTCTTCGGTTTCGGGATAAACCGAAGAAAGTTCACCTGTTATGTCAAGCGGGCGTGTGGTACTGCTGATACTTATGTGTGTCTTGTCACCGATATTAGGTTTTACGGGGGTAAACTTTATGGTTGCGGTGCTTGAAATATCTGTTTCTTCTTCCTTTTCGGATACGCGGTTGTCAATGTCCGAAATATCGGGCAGGTCGCGGGACAGCTCGGCATGGGTGAGTGATTGCGAAGCGGGAAATAATTCCTCGAAAATAAACTGCGATGGGTCGCGTGAAGCGGCATCCGATACCATCTGTTCAAAAGCTTTTGTTGGCTCGGGTGCAGTGTCGCGCGGCTTTGCGGCAACGGTTTTGGGGGGCGACTCTACCTTTCTTTCTTTGGCGGGCGGTGTGGATTTTTTATCTCCGCTTTCGGGCGCGTTTTTCGGTGTATCGACCGAAACGTCGAACTTTGAAGATAATTTTTGCAAAAAGTCATCGTTTTTGCGGCGTATTATTTCGGCAACGCTTTCAAGTTGATATATCGGGTCGGCATTTTCTGCGGCATCATTGCCGTTTTCATCGGTAGTATATGCGCGCACGCGTTCAAGAATGGTGTGGTGTTTTTCGGGGGTGTTCGGTTGAGATTCTTTTTTTTCTTCCGAAGCCGATGTTTTAATATCCTGTCGCATTCGTTCTTTTAACGATTGCAACGGACTTAGATCGGATTTGTGCAGAGGGGTTGTCGGTTTGTCTTCGGACAGCACCTCGTCTGCGGTAAGCGCGTGCGTGGGCACTGCATACTGCGGCTTGTTGCGGCTGTATTCTTCGTTTTCCTGCTCGATAAGTGCAAAAAAATCATCGTTTTTCGGTTCTCTTTTTGAAAACAGTCCCATTGCACATACCGTCCTTTCCGTAATTTTATTTATTTCTTTTTCTTACCACTTCATACATCAAAACGCCTGCCGCGACCGATGCATTGAGTGAATTTATTTTGCCGAACATCGGCAAACTTATAATACCGTCGCATTTTTTCGCAACCAAAGTTCCGATTCCTTTGCCCTCGTTTCCGATTACGACGGCACAGGGTATATCGAAATCGGTAAGTGTGTAATCGGTACCGTCCATATCTGCACCGAACACCCAAACACCGCGTTTTTTAAGATCCTCGATGGTGTTCGGAATATTGGTGACACGGGCGACTTTCATATATTCAAGCGCACCGCTTGCCGCCTTTGCAACCGTGGCATTAAGCGATGCCGAACGGCGTTTCGGGATTATTATGCCGTGTACGCCGCAACATTCCGCCGTGCGGATGATTGCACCCAAATTGTGGGGGTCTTCAAGTTCGTCACATATTACTATAAACGGTTTTTCGCCGCGTTTTTCCGCGACGGCGAGAATATCGTCAACAGTGCTGTATTCCTGACTTGCCAGCATTACGGCAACGCCTTGATGGTTGGCACCGCCGCAGTAATAGTCTAATTTTGCGGGGCTTATCTCCTTTATGAGTATGCCTTTTGCGGAACATTTCGCAATAATTGCTGAAACCGTGCCGCCCGTACTGCCGTGTGCCACAAGCAGACGGTCGATTTCACGACCCGAACGCACCGCTTCAAGCACGGGGTTGCGACCGCATATTATATTTTCAC
>CAZGRC010000019.1:0-11023 GCA_964528125.1 uncultured Ruminococcus sp. | reverse complement strand
TTCGTCACTTCTTTTTTATTCAACACTGTAACACTTCTATTGTAAACCTACACAAACTTATCGTATTTTTTTATTTAACCCCTTGACTTTTGTGCATTAAAGTGCTACAATATCAATATATTAAAATGAAGGCGAGGTAAACGGTATGTTCGTATATTTTATTTATCGATTTTATTACTTTATTACGGACTGTCTGTGCACCTCAAATAAAATGTTTGCATAATTATGCGGACATTGTTTATCGGTACAGACAGCCCACATTCGTCGTGCTTTTGGCATTGCGAAGTGGGTTTTTATATTTTCAAAACAAAATATTGCAGTCTGATTGTATCGTCCGAACAAAAACATATTAGGAGTGTACTTTAAAATGATTTCTGAAAAAATGGCAGCTTTGGGCAAAAAAAGTTCTGTAATACGCGAAATTTTCGAATACTCAAAGGCAAGAAAAGCTCAAATCGGTGACGAAAACGTATTCGATTTCAGCATCGGCAATCCCAGTATCCCCGCACCGCAAACGGTTACCGATACAATGATCAAACTTTTAAGCGAGGGTGACCCCGTAAAACTTCACGGTTACACTTCGGGTCCCGGAGATATTGAGGTTAAAACCAAGATTGCCGCCAACATCAAAAAACGTTTCGGTTTTGAGGCAAATCCCTCACTTATGTATATGACCTGCGGCGCGGCGGCATCGCTTACGGTAACGCTTCATGCTGTTATAAATGTCGGTGACGAGATTATTGCCCTTGCACCCTTCTTTCCGGAATACCGCGTATTTGCCGAAAAAGCCGGTGCGACATTCAAGGTTGTTAAATGCCGCGAGAAAGATTTTCAAATAGATTTCGATGCTCTTGATGCCGCAATAAACCGCAACACCAAGGCGATAATCGTAAATTCTCCCAACAATCCGACAGGGGTGGTTTTCTCGAGCGAAACAATTTCAAAACTTGCCGATTTGCTTAACAAAAAATCCTCCGAATTCGGCAGTGAGATATACATTATAGCCGACGAGCCGTACCGCGAATTGGTTTACGGCAATGTCGAAGTTCCCTACATTCCGAATTATTATAACAACACCGTGGTTTGCTATTCATACAGTAAATCTCTTTCACTGCCGGGCGAACGCATAGGTTATATTATGGTATCTCCCAAATGCACCGCTGCCGGTGACCTTTTCGCCGCGGTGTGCGGTGCCGGACGTGCGCTCGGATTTGTATGCGCACCGAGCCTTTTACAGTTTGTTGCGGCAGAATGTGACGGTATGACCTCGGATATAAGTATATATGACCGCAACCGCGAACGCCTGTACAATTCTCTTTGCAACATCGGATACAAAGCCGCTCGACCCGACGGCGCATTCTATCTGTTTATGAAAGCACTTGAAGATGATGCCTATGCATTCTGTGAAAGGGCAAAAAAATACGAACTTTTGCTTGTGCCGAGCGACGATTTCGGTTTTACCAGCTATGTGCGCATTGCATACTGCGTAACACCCGAACAGATTGAACGTTCATTGCCCGCTTTCAAAGCACTTTACGACGAATATAATCAGGTGACAAAATGAGTAAACTTGAAGATGCAAGACTTATAATAAACGCAGTTGACCGCGAGATGGCGGCACTTTTCGAGAAGCGTATGAACGCCGTAAATACCGTTGCCGAATATAAGAAAGAGCGCGGACTTCCAATTGACGATTTTGCACGCGAAGAACAAATCATAAAGTGCAACTCGCAAATGATTGAAAACGAAAAATACCGCAATTATTATGTCGGTTTTCTGCGCAGTACGATTGACATTTCAAAAAATATGCAACACCGTTTGCTTGACGGTATGCGGGTTGCATACAGCGGTGTCGAAGGTGCGTTTGCCAACATTGCGACCGAGCGCATTTTCCCCGATGCAAAAGCAATCCCCTACCCCGATTTTAAAGCCGCTTACGAAGCGGTTGAAAAAGGTGATTGCGACTGTGCGGTTTTGCCGATTGAAAACAGCTATAATGGTGATGTCGGACAGGTTATGGATCTTGCATTTTTCGGAAACCTTTTTATAAACGGCATATACGATATTGAGGTTGTTCAAAATCTGCTTGCCGTGAAAGGCACCTCAATTGACGAAATCAAGACCGTAATAAGCCATCCGCAGGCACTCGGACAGTGCGCGGGTTACATTAAAGAACACGGATTTGAAACTGTTGAATCCGTCAATACCGCCATTGCCGCAAAACAGGTATCGGAATCGGGAAGTCACAGCATTGCCGCTATAGGCAGTGATGAAGCCGCCGCAAAGTTCGGTCTGAAAAAACTTGCGGTTCACATAAACGAAGCCGGCAACAACACAACCCGTTTTGCTGTATTTTCCCGCACGGCAAAATCCCCCGCCCCGTCGGATGACCGCTTTATAATGCTCTTTACGGTTAAAAATGCGGCGGGTTCACTCGGTCAGGCAATTTCGGTAATCGGTGAACACGGATTCAATTTGCGCGCTCTTAAAAGCCGCCCCACCAAAGAACTGATTTGGGATTATTACTTCTATGCCGAGGGCGAAGGCAACATAAACAGCAGCGACGGTGAAAAAATGCTCTCCGAACTGAAAAAATGTTGCAGTGACCTGCGAATAGTCGGAAATTTTGAAAAAGAAATAAGGATTTGAACATATGATTATCCCCGTAAAAACCGCTTTCGGCGGTTATGACATTCTTTTACAGCGCGGTGCACTTGCCGCCGCAGATAGGTATTTAAATCTTAACCGCAGCGTGCTTATTGTGACCGACAGCGGTGTCCCCGAAGAATACGCGAAAACCGTGGCATCGCTTTGTGCAAATCCCACCATTATAACCGTTCCTCAGGGAGAGCGATCGAAAAATCTCGAAAATTGGACACTTCTTTTGAGAACACTTTCGGAAAACGGTTTTACAAGAAGTGATTGCATTGCGGCAGTCGGCGGAGGTGTTGTGGGCGACCTTGCGGGTTTCGCGGCAAGTGTTTATATGCGCGGTATTGATTTTTATAACATACCGACAACCGTGCTGTCACAGGTTGATTCATCAATAGGCGGAAAAACCGCGGTTGATTTTATGGGATATAAAAACATTGTCGGTGCGTTTTATCCGCCTAAAGCGGTAATAATCGACCCCGACGTGCTGGCAACACTTCCGAAACGTCAAATTTCAAACGGTCTTTGCGAAGCACTTAAAATGTCCCTCACACACAACCCCGAACTGTTTGAAATATTTGAAAACGGCGATGCGCTTAAACGCATCGATACCGTTATCGAACGTGCGCTTTTTATAAAGCGCAGTGTGGTCGAAGCCGACGAACATGAAAGCGGACTGCGTGCGGTGCTGAATTTCGGTCACACACTTGCACACGCAATCGAATCGGCTAACGATATGGAAGAACTTTACCACGGGGAATGTGTCGCAATAGGTATGCTCCCCATGTGTGCACCGTCGGTCAGAAAACGACTTATACCCGTGCTTAAACAGTTGGGACTTCCGACCGCCGTTACAGGTGAACGGCAAAAGATTTTCGATGCCGTAAAGCACGATAAAAAACTTTCGGGCAAAGATATTACGGTTGTTTTTGTACACGAAATCGGAAAATTCGAATTTGAAAAGATTCCACTTGACACCCTTATTGAAAGGATGAAAGACATATGAAAAACACGCTTGGAACAAATGTGTCGGTAACCCTGTTTGGAGAAAGTCACGGCGACAGTATCGGCGCCGTTATCGACGGACTGGCGGCCGGAATAAAGATTGAGGAAGACTTTATCCGCGCCCAACTGACCCTGCGCCGTCCCGTCGGAAAAATATCCACAGCGCGGCAGGAAACCGACCCTTTTAAGATTGTAAGCGGTGTTTTTGAAGGTCGCACCACCGGTGCACCGCTGTGTATTATAATACCTAACGGTGACACGCGTTCAAAGGACTACAGCGAACTCAGCACAAAAGCACGTCCCTCACACGCCGATTACACCGCCTTTATAAAATACTGCGGATTCGAGGATTATCGCGGCGGCGGACATTTCAGCGGTCGTATTACGGCGGCACTTGTCGCAGCGGGTGCCGTGGTTATACCGGCATTGCGTGCAAAGGGCATATTCATAGGTACGCACATTAAAAGGTGTGCCGACATACCCGACCGTGATTTTGAAAACCTCACAAATGACATCACAGAACTTTCCGACAAACAGTTTGCGGTTTTGGATGATGCGGCGGGCGAAAAGATGATTGCCGCAATTGAATCCGCCGCAAATGACGGTGACAGTGTCGGCGGTGTGCTTGAAACGGCAATAACGGGACTTGACGCCGGACTCGGAGAGCCGTGGTTTGACTCGGCAGAGGGACTTATTTCAAAAGCAATATTCTCAATCCCCGCAATAAAGGGAATTGAATTCGGTGCAGGTTTTGCCATTGCTGATATGAAAGGCAGTACAGCCAATGACCCGTTTGCAATAAAAAACGGCAAAACGGTAACCGAAACCAACAACAGCGGCGGTATAAACGGCGGTATCACCAACGGTATGCCAATTATATTCCGCACGGCGGTTCGTCCGACACCCACCGTTTCAAAAACACAAAATACAATAGATTTTAAAAAACATACCGAAACGACACTTTCGGTATCGGGCAGGCACGATCCTTGCATTGTTCACCGTGCACGCATTGTCGTTGACAGTGTCACGGCGCTTGTCGTCTGCGATATGCTTTCAACCCGCTACGGAAACGATTGGATATGATAAATAATGGAATACGGTTGTATAGGTGAAAAACTGGCACACAGTTTTTCAAAAGAAATTCACGCACAGCTTTTCGATTATAAATACGAACTGTGCGAAATTCCGCGCGACAAATTTGCTTCCTTTATGCGCGAGCGCGATTTTAAAGCGATAAACGTCACAATACCCTACAAACAGGATGTTATACCATATCTTGACGTTATAAGCGCCACCGCAAAGGAGATAGGCGCGGTAAATACAATAGTAAACCGCGACGGAAAACTTTACGGCTATAACACCGATTTTTCGGGGCTTTCGGCACTCATAAAAAAACTCGGTGTGCCGTTAAAAGGAAAGAATGTATATATTCTCGGAAGCGGCGGCACCTCGAAAACCGCCTTTGCCGCGGCAAAATCCTTGGGTGCCGAAAACATTGCCCGTGTATCACGCACGGCGAAGGACGGGTGCATAAGTTACGAACAGGCATACACCGAAAATGTCGAATTCATAATCAACACCACCCCCTGCGGAATGTATCCGAATATCGGTGAATCGCCCGTGGATATTAAGCGCTTTAAAAACCTTTGCGGCGTTGTCGATGCAGTCTATAACCCGCTTTCTTCACAACTTGTTTGTGATGCGGCGGCGACGGGAATTCCCTCGGTCGGCGGGCTTTATATGCTTGTTGCTCAGGCGGCATATGCGTCGGAAAAATTCACAGGAACACCCGTTGAAAATGCAAAAATCGACAGCATATACCGAAAATTTTCACTCGCAAAACGAAACATCGTACTTATAGGAATGCCCGCAAGCGGCAAAACAACGGTCGGAAAAATACTATCAAAGCAACTCGGTCGCACGCTTATCGACACCGACAGCGAGATTGTCAAAAAGGTCGGCAAACCGATACCCGATATATTCGCGGAATCGGGCGAAACGGGTTTTCGCAAAATTGAGGCCGAGGTGACACGCGAAATCGCAAAACGCCAAAACATTATCATTTCAACAGGCGGCGGCACGGTTTTAAGCCGAAAAAATGTTGAACTGTTGCACCAAAACGGAAAAATTTATTTTCTTGATCGCCCCCTTGATATGCTGATTACCACCGACGACCGCCCACTCTCATCAAATCGCCGCGACCTTGAAAAACGATTTAATGAGCGATACGGAATTTATCGTCAAAGCGCCGATATGAAAATCGACGGTTCACAGTCGGCAAATGATGTTGCCGAAAATATAAAGGATGATTTTTTGAATGAAAATACTTGTAATTAACGGTCCCAATATAAATATGCTGGGCATACGAGAGCCCGATATCTACGGCAAAAGCGGTTACAGCGAACTTTGCGATACGGTAAACGCATTTTGCCGCGAACGCGACATCGAAGTCAAACTGTTTCAGTCCAATCACGAGGGCGATTTAGTGGACGAAATACAGTCGGCTTACGGCAATTTCGACGGCATTGTAATAAATCCCGCCGCATACACCCACACCAGCGTGGCTATTCTTGATGCCGTGAAAGCGGTCGGTATTCCGACCGTTGAGGTTCATATTTCCGACGTATCAAAACGTGAAGATTTCCGTCAGATAAGTTATATCCGCGCCGCCTGTATAAATACCGTTTCGGGGCACGGTATTGCGGGATATACCGAAGCCATTGACATTCTGACACGGCATATTTGCGAAAAAAATGACAGTAACGGTTAAAAAAAGCCGCGCCGAAGGCATGGTTGCGGCACCGCCCTCAAAAAGTACGGCACACCGCGCACTTATTTGTGCGGCGCTGTCTTCAGAAAGCGTTATAAGCGGCATTGCGCATTCGGCTGATATTGATGCAACCTGTGATTGCCTCGAAAAACTCGGTTGCGATATTTTAAAAAGCAACGGCAAAACCGTTCTCGGAAAACTCATACCGGAAAGCATACCCGAATGTGAAATTTACTGCAATGAAAGCGGAAGCACATTGAGATTTTTAATCCCCATATGTCTCCTTAGCCGAAACAGGGTCACACTTCGCGGTGCGACACGCCTTATGGAAAGACCTCTTTCGGTTTACGCCGATATTTGCCGTGAAAAAAATCTCTGCCTAAATCAATCCTCAAACGGCGTTACGGTTCAAGGTCCGCTTAAAGGCGGAATTTACAATGTGCGCGGCGATATTTCAAGCCAGTTTATAACCGGTTTGCTTTTCGCCCTGCCGCTTTGCAAAGGGGACAGCGAAATTCGCATTTCGGGGAATCTTGAAAGCGCATCATATATCGACCTTACCCTCAAAAGTCTTTCGGATTTCGGAATTGATATTGTTCGCGACGACCGCTGTTTTAAAATCAAGGGCGGTCAGCACTACGAAAACCGCAACATCACGGTTGAGGGCGATTGGTCAAATGCCGCATTTCTTGATGCATTGGGGCTTTTTGGAAACGGCGTCGAGGTGACATCTTTGAGTTCTGAAAGTTTGCAAGGCGACCGCATATACCGCGAACATTTCGCAAAACTCAAAAACGGTTTTTGCGAAATCGACCTTTCGGACTGTCCCGACCTTGCTCCGATTGATTTTGCGGTTGCGGCGGCATTTGACGGTGCAAAATTCATCGGCACACGACGACTTAAAATAAAAGAGAGTGACCGTGCCGAAGCAATGCGTTGCGAACTTTTAAAATTCGGTATAAAGGTCACTGTCGCAGAAAACAGTGTTACGGTTCACAAAGGCACCCTCAAAACGCCTGTCATCCCCATTGACGGGCACAATGACCACCGCATTGTTATGGCAACAACGGTGCTTTGCACCCTTACGGGCGGCACGGTCACGGGGGCCGAAGCGGTTACAAAAAGTTTTCCCGATTTCTTTGAAAAAATCGAGTCTTTAGGGATTGGAATAATTTATAATGAAACTTGATAAATCACTTAACATACTTATTGTCGGTTTGGGACTTTTGGGCGGCAGTTACGCCAAAGCGTTAAAAAAACAGGGTTATAAAATCAGCGCCGTGACCCGCTCACAAAGCTCAATCGACTTTGCTCTGGAAAACGCTCTTATAGACCGCGGCACAACGGAAATCGACCCCGAAATGATAGGCAGTGCCGATTTGGTTGTTTTTGCACTTTATCCTCACATTTTCACAGAGTGGGTAAAGGAAAATCAAAAATATTTTAAAAGCGGTGCCGTCATCACCGATGTAACGGGTGTAAAAGGTTGTATCGTTTACGAAATTCAGGAAATGTTGCGCGATGACGTTGAATTCATTGCCGCCCACCCAATGGCGGGACGCGAGGTATGCGGTGTTGAAAACAGCGATGATGCCATATTCAAAGGCGCCAACTACATTGTGGTGCCGACCGACAAAAACACCAACAGCGCCATTGAACTTTGCAAAGATTTGGGATACGTTTTGGGCTTTGCGGATATATCGGTATTATCGCCCGAATCGCACGACGAAATGATTGCCTTTCTCTCACAGTTGACCCACTGTATTGCAGTGGCGCTTATGTGTGCAAACGACAATCCCGATATGATAAGATATACAGGTGACTCTTTCCGCGACCTTACAAGAATCGCCAATATAAACGATGAAATGTGGAGTGAACTGTTTATCGCAAACCGACCCGCACTTCTGCGCGAAATGAATCGCTATCGCCGTTCCTTTGAACTGCTTTATGAATATATCGCTATCGGTGACCGCAACGGTATACGCGATATGATGAAACTGTCAACTAAGCGCCGCAAGGCTTTTGAAAGGAAATAAATTATTATGAGTATGGAATTCAAACACAAGTTACCCATCCCGAAACAGATAAAGGAAGAGTATCATTTAAGCGACAAAATGATTGCCGCAAAACAGGCTCGTGATGATGAAATACGTGCCGTATTTGAAGGAAAATCGGATAAGTTTATACTTATAATCGGACCGTGTTCGGCCGATTCGCGTGAGCCTGTGCTGGATTATATTTCCCGCCTTAAAAGAATTGAAGAACAGGTCAGCAACAAACTTATAATTATACCACGCATCTACACAAACAAGCCCCGCACCACGGGCGACGGGTACAAAGGTATGCTTCACCAACCCGACCCCGACCGCGAACCGGATATGCTGGCGGGCATCATTGCAATACGCGACCTTCATTTAAGCGCACTTCGTGACTACGGTTTTTCCTGTGCCGACGAAATGCTCTATCCCGAAAATTACCGTTACTTATCCGACCTCTTGGCATATGTGGCGGTGGGCGCGCGTTCGGTTGAAAATCAACAGCACCGCCTTGTTGCAAGCGGACTTGAAGTGCCCGTCGGTATGAAAAATCCGACAGGCGGCGACCTTTCGATTATGATGAATTCGATAACCGCGGCACAACACAGCCACACATTCCTTTACAGAGGTTGGGAAGTAAAAAGTGCCGGAAACCTGCACGCCCACGCCATAATGCGCGGTTCGGTGGATTTCGCGGGCAAGTGTGTTTCCAATTATCATTACGAAGATTTGCAAAAACTCTACAGTCTTTTTGAGGGCACAGGGCTTAAAAATCCTGCCGCAATCGTGGACACCAATCACGCAAATTCGGGCAAACAGTATCTTGAACAGATAAGAATTGCCAAGGATGTTGTTTACAGCCGTAACCACAACAATGACATAAAGAGCCTTGTCAAGGGACTTATGATCGAAAGCTATATTGAAGACGGCGCACAGAAAATCGGTGAACATATATACGGCAAGTCGATAACCGACCCCTGTCTCGGCTGGGACAAGACCGAAAAACTCATTCTCGAAATTGCCGACACATTAAAATAAAAAAATTATATTTAAAGTCAAAAGCACACCCTTGTCGAAACAAGGGTGTGCCGATTTTTATGCAAATATTAAATTCTTACTTTCCCACACAAAATCTTTTAAATACCTCGTCGGTGACCTCATTTGTAACGCGTTTACCCGTAAGTTCCAAAAGTGCCGCCAGCGCATCATCAACACACACGGCCACAGCGTCGAGTGTTACTCCGCCAGACAGCGCCGTCTCCGCTTCGTTTACGGCATCAAGCGCACGGTTTACACAGGAAAGTTGCCGCTCGCTTATCAGCACGGCATCATCGGGATCAAGATTTGCGGCATCGGTCATCTCAGCAATAATCCTCGTCAGTTGCTCAATTCCCTCACCGTTCTTTGCCGAAATCCTGACGTTCGGGAAATCGCCCAATTCCTCTTCGAACAAGCGTTTTTCAAGATCCGACTTGTTAATGATAACTATTGTTTTTCGGTCACGAAGCCGTTTAAGCAATGCCACATCATCGACATTTAGAGGTTCTGCGCCGTCAAAAACAGCAAGCACCAATGCCGAACTTTCAAGCCGGTCAAGTGCGCGTTCTACGCCGACCTTTTCAACCGTATCCCCCGTTTCGTGTATCCCCGCCGTATCGGATAGGTTGAGGGTAATATCTCCGAGTGTTACGGTAGTTTCGATAACATCGCGGGTGGTACCCGCAACATCGGTGACGATTGAACGCTCGCTTCCGCAAATCAAATTCATAAGTGTGGATTTTCCGACATTCGGTCTCCCGACTATGGCACAGTCAATACCCTCTCTTACAAGTTTCCCCGTATCGTAGGTATCGGCAAGTTTAGAAAGTGCCGTGCAACATTCTCTAAGCATTCGCCCGAAGTTTTCGGGATCAAGTCCTTTAATATCCTCGTCGGGATAATCGGAATAAACCGAAAGTGATGCCGCAGTTTCGGTGAGCAGTGAAATAATTCTGTCTGCTTCACTGCTTATCCTGCCGCCGCGCGCATTTTTCGATATACGCAGTGCCGCATCGTTTTTGGCGCAAATCAGCTCACATATGCTCTCCGCCTCGGTAAGATCCATTTTGCCGTTCAGGAAAGCACGTTTGGTAAACTCGCCCCTGTCGGCAGGAAATGCCCCCGCCGCAAATACTGCACGGAGTGCACGTGAAAGTATTATTCTGCCGCCGTGCACCGAAATTTCCACAACATCCTCACCGGTATAGCTTTTAGGTGCGCGAAAAACCAGTGCCACACCGTCATCAAGAATACCGTTACGGTCAAAAACCTCGCCGTAAGCGGCACTGTACGGTAACAGGGACGAAAGTTTCGCGCCCGAAAATGTTTTAAAACAGCGTTCGGCAACCGCAAGGGCATCATCACCCGATATGCGTATAACGCCGATTCCGCCCTCACCGAGCGGGGTGGCAATCGCTGCTATAGTTTTTTCAGACATATTTTCACCCGATTTAAACTAAAGTACCTTGCTCAAGAAATCGCGCAGACGTGGGCTTTTGGGATTTGAAAATATATCTTCGGG
>CAZGRC010000018.1:0-11253 GCA_964528125.1 uncultured Ruminococcus sp. | reverse complement strand
GTTTTAAAGGTAATATCGGCATTACCCATTTCGCATATGTCAAGTCTTTCGCAAAGTAGATTTACTTGTTAAGTTGCACAAAAAAACTTGACAAAAATATGGGGGGGTATAATGATTATTAACCCTTAGGAGGTAAATTTTATGGCAGAAACAAGAATCAAAACCCGCATACTCAGTTCGTTGCATAAGGTGTTTTATGACAGTTGTCCCGAGGAAAACCAAACGGGTGAATTTTCCGCTTTTGAAAACGAGCCGTTTTCTTTTCAGTTGGCTTACAGATTGGAAAGTGAAAAGGGCGTGCAAAAGGTTCCGTTTTATTTGGAAGTTAACACCGATTTACCTTTGACGGCTTACAGTGTGGGAAATGTTCCCGTAATGCACGCGGAAAAATTACAGGATGATGCCAAACGCGGCCCCGGACTTTATCCCGATATGCTGTTGCCGAAAAAGACCGATGCACAGATAGACACCGAATGGGATGCATGGTGCCCTTGGAATTTTGAAAGAGATGAAGACAACAATTTAATTGCTTATGAAGATTCGTGGCAGGCACTTTGGTTTTGCGTTAATGAATCGGGAAACGAAATTTCGGCAGGAAAACACACTATAAACATCAAACTTTTAAAACGTCTCGGTGGTGAGGTGTTGAGCGAAGACAGTGTTTCGGTGGAAATTGTCAATGCGTTGTTGCCCGAACAGTCAACAATAGTTACAAATTGGTTTTATTGCGACTGTCTTGCGGATATATATAAGGTTGATCTCTTTTCGGACAGATTTTTTGAAATATTTGAAGACTATGCCCATAAAGCGGCAATAAACGGTATGAATATGATTATGTTGCCGGCTTTCACACCACCGCTTGATACACCTATAGGAACCGAGCGTATGACCGTTCAGTTGGTTAAAATCAAATGTTTCGACGGAAAATACGAATTCGATTTTTCGCTTATGAAAAAATATATCGAGATATGCCGTCGCGCCGGAATCAAGTTTTTTGAGCATAATCACTTGTTCACACAATGGGGTGCAACTTCGGCACCGAAGATTATGGCAGATATTGGCGGAACGGAGAAGCGGATTTTCGGTTGGGATGTTGATGCCACCGACCCGCGTTATATCGATTTTCTGCGCCGCTATATTATTGCGGCCGATAAGTTTTTCACCGAAGAAAATTTGGTTGGAAATGTGCTGTTCCATATTTCCGACGAACCGAGCGAAAAGAACTGCGAAGCCTATATAACGGCAAAACGCACACTCGGTGATTTGCTTAAAAAATATATGTGCGGCGATGCACTTTCCGATTATCTGTTTTATGAAAAGGGTTATGTTGATATTCCGATTGTGGGAATCGGCTCGATTTCAAACTTTGTCGGGAAATGCGAAAATATGTGGGGATATTACACCTGTGACAGTCGCGGTGTCAAGCGAACCAACCGACTTGTCATAACCGCATCGGAAAACAACCGAATTTTGGGTGTCTTGCTTTATTACTTCAATATAAAAGGATTTTTGCATTGGGGTTATAACTACTATTACGATATGTTAAGCCACGGATTGTATGACCCCAAAATCAAGACGGACGGATATTACGGAAGACCGGGTGCCAGCTATATTGTCTATCCCGACAGCAACGGTACGGCAATTCAGTCAATACGGCAAAAGGTGTTTTTTGAGGGAATAAACGATATTCGCGCCCTAAGCGCTCTTGAAAAACAAATCGGCAGAAATGCTGTGATGAAACTTATAAACGACTTTTTCGGAGAAATTGATTTTGATTATTTGCCGAGCGGCCCCGAGAGTCTTTTGGATTTCAGAAAAAAGGTGAATTCTTTAATAAACGCTAACGCTTGAAATTTTGAATTTATTTAATGGGGTGTTTTTCTTGAAAAAATATGTTGCAATTATTCTATCGGTTATAATGCTTTTTTCGCAGCTGACGGTTCTTTCTTCCGCGGAAACGGGCAACACCGCAGAATCAGTTCTTGCGGCAAGAACCACCGGCGGATTTTGGGCTGAGGGAGACAGCGCGGAACCTTCAATCAGTTCGTCGCGCAGCGGTATGAAAAGGTCGGATTATTATTATAACGATTTCCAAACTTACCGCACTTTTGAAATTATCAATTCAAACTACTATGACAGCGATTACAAGTACAGTCGCGAACTCAGACTTTTCTTTAATAATAATACGGATGTTTCGGAGTTTCTCACTTCGGGAAACCTGCGGTTTTGGCTCGGCGTTCCGAAAGATATGACAATCCGCTTTGCACTGCGTTCATATAATCCCGAAACAAAGAAATACGGCAGTATTTACACCGGAAAGGAATTCAAAGTTTCCGATAACGTGAACGGTTATCAGGAAGTTATAATTCCGCTGGCGGATTTCAATGAAAACAAAAGTTCTAATTTCAGTTTTCAGTATGTAAGTTTTATGGCTATTCTCGGAACCGACGGTTGCACTGCGGAGACATTTCTTAATACAGGAGAAGTTTTAAAAGCCAGTCCGTTTGAAATTTGGACGGGAGAGCCCTCGGTCTCCAAGGCGGGAGACTATGTTCCGCGTTACTACAGTATTAACGGGGATATCACGGTTGACGATATCGGTTTGTCAATGGATAAGCGCACGAAAATTAACGCTTTTACAATAGGCGCTTCTTCGGGGAAATTTGCAAATTTCACTTCAACCTTGAGTGGCAACACCAAAGTGCTTGAAGCTTACAGTATAAACGCGGTAATCGCGGACGATGAATATGCTTTAACTGCAGTAGGTGATTCGGTCAATGTTAATATTCCCATAACTTCAAACTTTGCCGACGAAGAATTCAAGGTCGGCATTATGGGCGAAAACGGGTTCAGCGAAAAACTTTACGATTTGACCGATGAATATTTGGTTGTTCATACAGACGAACTCGGTGATTTCCTCATAATAAAGGAAAATATACCCCTTTTCACCCTCAGTGCGACGAAAACCGAAGCGGTTTATGACAACACGGTTGTGAAAGAGGGCTTTAAAGTTGTAAGAACTTCGGGAACTGCCTATCAGGTTTTGGTTTCGCACGGGTCTTCTGCCGAACCGACGCCCACGGCGGCGACGGTTAAGGAATGGCTTGCAACCGAAAACGGACAGGTTGAATTTTGGGTTAAAGCACCGTATAATCAGTCGGGTGATGTTTCATTGAAACTTGACCTGTGTTTTGAAGTGCCAAGCAGGTGGCCGCACCGCTATTCGGATTTCACTGTAGCGGGAGACGGCAAATGGCATTTGGTAAGATTGAATGCAAGTTCCTTTAAAGGTGACGATTTTTCAGAGATAGAATCATACAATTATTTTTACATTCGTTTGAACGATAACACCATAGGCGCAGAATATTGGTTTGCTCCCGACTTTAAGTTCTACGGCGACACCGTAACCGCAGAAATACCCGAAAACGAGGGTAATATTGAGCTCATCGCTTCCGCAGTTGTAGATACAGTAGAAGGCGGTTGGGGTCACAATGCAGTAGAAGTAGAAAAAAACGTTAAGGTCTATGACAACAAATTCCACAGCGACGCGGTTAAATACACCGTGACCGATGTTGCAACGTACAAATTTGACAAAACTTATCCCTATAAAAAAACTCCCACCGGTGATGAATTTAAAGATTTTGCAGTAAATCACGGTTCAATGCGCACATTTGTTAAAAACACCTCGGGACATTCGATGACCTTTAGAGTCGGAGTGAAAATTGAATATAAAGGCACCGGTAGCGGATGGGCGGATTTAATGTCAAAGGTTGAAATCGCGGGTGATGGCAAATGGCACGAAGCAAGGGTAAACTATGATACGTTAAAAATAAAGACAACCGACGCCATATATAAAGCACTTACAAAGACCGACGGTTATGAAATATGCAGTTTGTATTTTTATGTTGACACTTTGGCAGGTCAGTTTACTTCAACCGAAGATGCGCTTTATTTCACTCCGCTTACAATTTACAATCGCAGCATAATCGGAGCATCGACCGATGAAATTAACGATGCGAACGTAAAACAGAAAATGGTCTCGTCGGTTGAAACTCCGTCGGGCGGTTGGTCTAATACCGCTTTAAAAAAAGAATCCGTTTTCATTGCCGACAACAAGTTCTATCGCACGGCATTCAGATATGGTGTAGAATCGACCGATACATTCAAATTCAACGGTAATGACTATCCTTACATAAACCAAGACATAACCGCTGAAGAACTTACGGAATATTTCAAGTATCACGGTGATATGCGAACCTATGTTAAAAATGTTTCGGGGCAGGCAATGACCTTTAAGATGGGTCTGAAAATCCAGTACAAAAAAGCTGACGGTAGCGCGAAGCAGACTGAATCGTCATATAAGGAAGTAACGATTCCGAATGACGGTAAATGGCATGAGATAAGACTTACATACAGTGAACTCGGATTTGACAACACGAACAGCGAGATATATAAGTCACTGACCGGCTCGGAAGAATTAAAACTGGATGATCTTTATTTCAAAGTCAAAGAATTGGATAAAGAGGATTTTAAAACCACAAGCGATTATCTCTATTTCACACCGCTTGAAATTTACAACTGCAGTATAAAAGAAGCGGAGACCACCGACTTTGCAAGGGAATACAAACAGGTAATGCTGCTTAAGAACTACAGAAGCGATAAAACCAATGAAAATGTATCTAAAGAAAGCGTTTCAGCGGAAAACGGTTCGGTATTTTTCGATAAAGTTGTGACATTCACCGCAAACAAAGGTTATTCTGCAAATTACCAAAGCGGACAAATCGGATTTTTGGAGGGTTCAAAAATATCTTCCGAAGACTTTGCGGATTGGTATTATAACGATAATGCCGAAATGCGTTTTTGGATTAAGACCGAAAAGGATGTAAAATTCAAATTCGGAATATACATCGGAGGAGAAGTGACTGCCGACAACATAGAGGTAAAGGGCAGTGACGAATGGCAGGAAATAACGCTTAAACGCACGGCGTTCGTCAGAAGCGGTCAGGTGGAAGGCACACTGAAAGCAAAGAAAGAGATAGGTGTAAATCTGTTTTTCTACACAATCGACGGAACATTTGCCGCCGAGGGCGACAGCATTTCGTTCGGACAGAGCGTTGAGTTTTACAGTGACAGGGCATACAGCAAGGGAGATGTGAACTGCGACGAAGCGGTGAACATACTTGACCTTGTTCGCCTGAAAAAGAAAACCGCACAGCAGGAAAGCAATGTTGTAAACTGTGATATTGACAACAGCGGCAGTGTAGAGGCAAGTGACCTTGCCTACCTTCGCCGTTATCTGCTGGTCGGAAAGTGGTAATATTTAAACTTCTGCCGCTATATTTATTGTAATAATTACAGCGGCAGAGTGTGATAGCCGAGGCATACTATCCGATGTTTTGAAAATCCGCTTTTTAAAGCGGATTTTCGCTTAGGATAGGCTATTTTTGTCTTTGAAGGATATGGTGAATAAAATGCAAATAGTTACTTTTAATTTAAGATGTGTATGGGATGAACCCGACGGGATAAACGGATTTATCAACCGCGCGGGTCAAATTACAACAAAAATCAAAAAAGAAAAACCTGATGTTATCTGCTTTCAGGAGGCAATTCCGCAGACATACCGTTTTTTGGAAGAGGTTTTGCCCGATTATGTTTTTCTTTTTAATCAGCGGCAAAGCAATTTCGCGGGAGAGGGTGTTATGACGGCTGTAAACCGCAAAACGGTAAGCGTTTTGGGCTTGGAATTTTTTTGGCTGTCGGATACACCGTATGTTGCGGGTTCACGTTTTGAAATTCAAAGTGAGTGTCCGCGAATTTGCCAGTCACTTATTTTGAAAAGCAATAAAAGCGGCAAGCTTTTTAGGGTTTACAACACACATTTGGATCACATTTGCGATGAGGCACGAATTTGCGGGATAAAACTTATTATAAGCAAAATCAAAGAAGACTGCGAAAAAATCGATATGCCGTATTTTCTGTTGGGCGATTTTAATGCACTGCCCGACAGCGAAACCATTAAACACTGTAAAGAAAACAGCATTTTGAAAATGGTTGATTTAACGGAAAAATCAGGCGGAACATTTCACAATTTCGGTCGGCTTGAGGTTGCCGATAAAATCGATTACATATTTATCGATGAAAAGAATGCCGACAGCAGTGTAAAACTTTCGGTTTGGGACGAATCTTTCGCCGGAATCTATTTATCCGATCACTATCCCGTGGCGATAGTATACGACAACATTTAACGGTATTTTGTCTTGACAGCAGTTTTGTGACGTGTTAAAATCAAGGCCGAAAGTGTGTTTTTGATTGCTTGCTCTAAGCGGTGCGCTTTCGCCTGTTTTAATACGCATATTTATACGTTGACTTCAATTTAGCGGTATGCGGAGGATTATAATTTATGACAGACCTTAAAAAACTGGTTGACGGAATGACCGTTGACGAAAAAATAGGACAGTTGGTTCAGTATAACGCCAAAGATTTTATCGATTCCATGGCGGATATTACAGGTCCGCTTGTTAATAACGGACTTGTACCCGAAGATTTGTACCGAATCGGTAGTTTTTTGAATCTTGAAAATGCAAAGGATATGCAAGAACTTCAGTCAAAGCACTTGGAGGGCGATCGCAATAAAATTCCCATTGCGTTTATGATGGATGTTATACACGGGTATAAAACAATATTTCCCATACCGCTGGCGCTGGGTTCTTCTTTTGATACAAAATTGGTTGAAGAGTGTACGCGTATGTCGGCGGTTGAAGCGTCGTCAGCCGGCATTCAGGTGACTTTTACACCGATGGTTGATTATGTAAGAGATCCGCGTTGGGGCAGGGTGATGGAAACCTGCGGCGAGGAGCCCATGCTTAATTCCCTCATGGGCGCCGCACAAATTAAGGGATTTCATGGCGAAGATATGTCAAAAGCGGGCGGAATTGCCACCTGTGTTAAGCATTTTGCGGCTTACGGCGGTGCAGAATCAGGCAAAGATTACAATCAAGCAGAACTGTCGGAACACATTTTGCGTGAGTTTTATTTCCCCGCATATAAAGCTTGCATAGATGCCGGTGCCGATATGATTATGCCGTCTTTCAATGTACTTAACGGTGTACCGTCTACGGCAAATCGCTGGCTTATGAGGGATATTTTGCGTGACGAATGGAAATTCGACGGTGTTGTTATAAGCGATTACAGCGCTATATCGGAGCTGATTGCGCACGGCGTGGCGGGAAACAAAAAACAAGCCGCTGAATATGCCTTGAAAAACGGTTGCGATATTGAAATGTGTTCAGACACATATATTAAGCATGTAAAAGAGCTGATAGCCGAGGGTATAATTACCGAGGAACAGTTGAATGATTCGGTACTTAAAGTGTTGCGACTTAAAGAAAAGCTGGGGCTGTTTGAAGATTGCTACAGAGGCTCTTCGCCCGAAAACGAAGAAAAAACCTGTCTTACTCCGCAAAACAGGAAATTGGCAAGAAAAGCCGCAGGTGAATGTGCGATTCTCTTAAAAAACAACGGTGTTTTGCCGTTTGACAAAGGTATTAAGAAAATTGCGGTCATAGGTCCTTTTGCAGATAACCGAGATATACTCGGCTGGTGGTCGTGCAGAGGCAAAAGCAGTGACACCGTAACCGTTGAACAAGGTATTAAAGCCAAAATTCCGAATGCCGAAATAAGTGTTGTAAAGGGTTGCGGAAACAAGTGGAACGATCTTGATAAATCGGGTATTGAATCTGCGGTGACAGCGGCAAAAAATGCCGATGCGGTTATTCTTTGTCTTGGAGAGCCGCAGGAATATTCCGGAGAGGGTAATTGCCGCGCCGAACTTGATTTGACGGGTGTGCAGAATGAACTTGCCGAAAATGTTATAAACGCAAATCCGAATACCGCAGTTGTGCTGTTTACGGGTCGCCCGTTGGCAATAACCAAACTTGACAGAATTTCTCCCGCGATACTGAATATGTGGTTTCCGGGAACTGAGGGCGGAAATGCCGTTGCCGATCTCGTGTTCGGTGATGTCAACCCGTCGGGCAAAGTGACAATGACTTTCCCGAAAACGGTGGGACAGTGCCCGATTTATTATAACCACACCAATACAAGCAGACCGATTACCAAGGCGGAAGAGGGTTTGCCGCGGACGTATCGCTCTAATTATATCGATTGCGGTAATTTGCCGTTATATCCGTTTGGTTACGGGCTTTCTTACAGCAACTTTGTTTATGAAAATATGTCGATTGATAAAAATGTTATCACACCCGAGGATGAAATTGACGTAAATGTTACGGTATATAACGACAGTAATATTTCGGGCAAAGAAACGGTGCAACTTTATATGCGTGATTTAGTCGGTTCAACAGCAAGACCGATTCAGCAGTTGATTGCTTTTCAAAAGGCGAAGTTTGAACCCTTTGAAAGAAAAATATTACATTTCAAGGTGAACGAACAAATGCTTAGATTTTGGAATAATGAAAACTGCTTTGTTTCGGAAAAGGGTGAGTTCACGCTTTCGGTAGGTTATGCGGATAATTTGTTGCATACGACCGGATTCTTTCTTGAAAAATAGATTTTAACCGTCGAATAAAAAAGGATAAAAGGCGTTTTGCCTTGGAAATTTGCGGTGGAAAAAACGCTGCGAAATATAAAGACTCTTATGTTTTGGAAAGATATGGTGATAAAAAATGACACTTAAAGGAAAAAATGTGGTTTTTTTGGGAGACAGCATCACCGAGGGTGTGGGTGTAAACGATTTAAACAACCGTTATGACAACCGTCTGAAAACTATGCTTGAATTGGAAAACGTATATAATTACGGTATAGGCGGAACAAGGCTTGCACATCAAACCGTACCGAGCGAAAAACCAAGATACGATTTGTGCTTTTGCGGCAGGGCATATGATTTAAACAAAAATGCGGATGTCGTTGTGGTTTACGGCGGCGTTAACGATTGGATTCACGGTGATGCCCCCTTTGGCGAAATGAGCGATACCGTTCCCGCAACATTTTGCGGCGCTGTGGATTTTTTGATGAATCTGCTTAAAACGGAGCATCCGAATGCCAAAATAGTATTTATGACACCCGCACACGCCTGCTTTAAAGGTCTTTCCGATAAGACTGTTTCGCAAAGACCGATGAAGCGTAAGGACGCGAAACCGCTTTCGGAATATATAAAAGTTATTGAAGAACGCGGCAAAAAGCACGGTATACCCGTACTCAATTTGTATGAAAAACTCGGCATTGATCCGAATAAGGAAGAAGACAAAGCGAAATATACTGCCGACGGTCTGCATTTCAATGATAATGGTCATGCAGTTTTGGCGGAAAGATTGGCGGAGTTTTTGCTGGCGCTTTAGTATGATTTTCGCGGAGATTTTTACACCGAAAAACATAACGTCTGATAAATAGGAATAGGGTTCCCCGTTTTCGGGGAACCCTATTCCATTAGTCCTCTTAATTTTTTCAGAACCCGCTTTTCCACGCGTGAAACCTGCACCTGTGACATATTAAGCAGTTGTGCCGTTTTGCTTTGGGTATAATAATTGAAATATCTGTATATCATCAGCCGCCGCTCAATTTCGTCGAGTTTGGAAAGGGCTTCCGTTATGTAGATGCGTCCGGTCACAACTTCCGTCGAGTCTTCAACGGGAAGTTCGAGTTCGCGTTCGCCCTCCTCGTCCTCATATGTCAAAGATAACGTCGGTTGAGTGGCGCATAATGCCTCGGTAACGTCTTCGGCAGAAACACCGAGTGCCTCTGCAATTTCGCTCACGGTCGGCTCGCGTCCGAGTTTGAGTTCGAGCTTTTCGCGTTCACGCCCGATTTTAAGCGAAAGTTCTCTTACCGTTCGCGATACTTTAACCATACCGCCGTCGCGGAAAAGTCGGCGCACTTCGCCCAAAATGACAGGCACGGCATAGGTTGAAAAGCAAAGTCCGCGGCTTTCGTCAAAAGCATCCGCCGCCTTGACAAGTCCCATACAACCCGCCTGATAGAGGTCGTCATATTCAATGCCACGCCCCGAAAAGCGGTGGCAAAGTGAGTGCACAAGCCCCAAGTTGCTTTCTATAAATCGGTCGCGTGCCTTGCTTTCGTTAACCATTTATATGTACTCGCGGGCGAATCTTTTTGCACATTGTCACCGTGGTGCCGCGATTCGGCTTTGAACGCACGCGAAGTTCGTCCATAAAACTTTGCATTACCGCAAAACCGAGTCCCGCACGCTCACCGCCGCGGGTGGTGAAAAGCGGCTCCATTGCACGGTCAAGGTTTTCTATTCCACAACCGTTGTCACGTATTTTTATTCGCAGTAAATGACTGTCGGTTATCTCCCCGCTTATGTAAATCTTTCCAAGCCCCTCGTTATAGGCGTGGACTATGCAGTTTGTAACCGCTTCGGAAACAGCGGTTTTAATATCGCTTATTTCTTCAAGCGTCGGGTCGAGTTGCGCGGCGAATGCCGCCACAGCCACGCGCGCAAAATGTTCGTTTGCGGAGCGCGCGGTAATATTTAAACTGAATTTGTTTATAACTTGCATTTAAAAATCACTTTCCTTTATGTCATATCCATTGTTGCCAGTTTTTCCATACCCGCAAGTCGCATCATCTTGTATATTTGCGGGGATGTACCTGTGATGTGCAGTGAGGCACCGCGGCGCGACAAAGTGCGGTATCTGCCCATAACAAGACCTATACCCGAACTGTCCATAAAACTTATTTCGCTGAAGTCAAGCACAAGCAGTGTCGGCATATTAAGTTCGATTGCGCTGTCAATGGCGGTTCGCATATCACGCGCCGTGTGATGGTCAAGTTCCCCCGAAAGACGAGCTGTTACAACTTCGCCCTTAACCTTTATTTCAACAGCCATTTTTTCACCTCCGTAGTGTGACGCGCTTTCGCGCGGTCATACTTTTTTCAATATATATATTAAATGCTTGTCCGTGAAAAGTCTGTCGAAAACGGGCGGCATATTAAATTTTTTAAATATGGGGTAAAATTCTTGCATTTATTCTGCTTATGAGGTAAAATAACTGTATGAATATATTGAGATTTCCGATCGGACGGTGTTGTTATGAAGGTGTTGCTTATTATCGGTATTGTTTTTGCCGCAATCGCGGCGATAGTAGCGGTCATTCTTCTTCTGCCGGTTAGGGTTATCATAAAGTACAGCGACGGTCAGGACGTTAAATTGCTCACCCGCTTTTTGGGCAAGACTTTCGGGGAAAATCCGAATCCTAACAGTATAGTGCTTAAAAG
>CAZGRC010000017.1:0-11287 GCA_964528125.1 uncultured Ruminococcus sp. | reverse complement strand
ATGTTGTCGGTGAATCGCCGTCGGGAGAGTTAATGTTAATCTTTTTGATAACAAGAACCGCCGCCGTTATTATAAGAGCAAGTGCAACCACACCCGCGATAATAGCGCAAATCAGTTTTTTGTTCATAAATTCACCTTATATTCCTTCATATTCGCCGTTGGCAATTTTGGCACCGATTGCCGCAACCACACCGTCTTTATCTTCGCGGTAGGTAACGCCGTACCACTTATCTTCGGCAACCAGAACCGTTACCTTTTTTTCGCCGCTTTCAATCAAATTTGAAACCACCGCAGGCAGATAAAATTCGGATTTGGGAACATTTATTTTTTCTTTGAGGAATACTTTAAGGTCGCGACCGATATAATCGAATATATCGGGGGTAAATCCCCACATATTCATTGAAACAACGGTGTCGGGAGGAAGCTGAGTCCAGGTGTTGCCGTCGTCTTCGGTATATTTGCAGTCAAGAATTTTGGTGCGTTCGGTAACCGCTTTCAGTTCACTGTTTTCTATTGTGCATACTCCGCGTGAAACGGTGCCGTTTTCTGTGAGGGTGTTTTGCAGTCTGAAGCCGACCATACAGTAATCACCCTGCTGTTTTTTAAGGTGTTCGTAAATTTGGCAAAGTGCCGATTTGCCGTAGTAATCGTCGGCGTTTATAACCGCAAAGGGCATATCCACGATATCGCGACAGCAATAAACCGCATGGGCTGTACCCCAAGGTTTGGTGCGGTCTGAAGGGCAGGTAAAGCCCTCCGGCAACATATCGGTTTCCTGAAAAGCGTATTCAATGTCGATTTTGCCCTCAAGTCTTTTTCCGACAATTTCTTTGAATTCCTTTTCGATTTCTTTCTTAATGATAAAAACCACCTTGGAAAAACCCGCCGCCTTGGCATCGTAAACCGAAAAGTCGAGAAGAGCTTCACCGTTCGGACCGATAGGTTCAATCTGTTTTAAACCTCCAAAACGGCTTCCCATTCCTGCCGCCATTACCACAAGAGCTGCTTTAAATTCCATTACTGTTCTTCCTTTCTGTCATTTGCCTGTTTATTTTCGATAACTCCGAGCGACTGCGATGCTTTTGCGTTTTTGTTGGCGCTTTCGTCAAAGCCCTCGGTACTCTCTTTCATAAACAGAATTTTTATTGTTAAAACCAACAGCTTTAAATCTTGAAGCAAAGAGTAGGTTTCAATATACATAAGATCCATATTAAGTTTGTCTGCAGGAGAGGTGTTATATTTACCGTAAAGTTGAGCAAAGCCCGTAAGCCCCGCTTTTACGCGGTGGCGCAGGTCAAATTCGGGATAAGCGCTTGTATATTCGTAAACATTTTCAATGCGTTCGGGGCGCGGCCCCACAACCGACATATCTCCCTTGAGAATGTTAATCAACTGGGGAAGTTCGTCCATACGGCAGGCACGAATTATTTTGCCGACACGGGTTATGCGGTCGTCGTTGTCGGTGGCTTTTTTGGCACCGTCTTTGTCGGCATCGACTATCATCGAACGGAATTTAAGAATGTTAAATATCTTGCTGTCTTTGGTGACACGGTTTTGTTTAAATAAAACGGGACCTCCGTCATCAAGTTTTATCGCAATCGCGCATATAAGCATAAACGGGCTTGCAATCAGTATACCGATTGCCGATATAATAATGTCCATTATACGTTTGGCAATCCGCTGTTCCAATGTGAGACCGCGGTTGCGGCTCATAAGCAAGGGTGTGTCGCTTATTTGAATGGCATAACTGTTGTTTATTATTATATCCGTGATGTCGGGCAAGAGGTATGTGCGTTTGCTGTTTGTATAACAGTATGAAATAATTTCCTTTTGTCTGCTCTTGTCAACATCGCATATAACAACCGCTTCGTATTTGTCGATATTGTGTTTAATGGTTTCCATATCGGTGGTATTGGCGTTAAGACCGCACTCAATGCTGAAACGTTCGGGAATGCGACCGATTTTTTTAATAAGGTCGAATCCGCACACATCATCACCGAAAAGCGCAACCATACGGCGTGCCGAATAAAGTTTAAAATATATCAGATTCCCGCAGGCAGAGCATATAGCCACCACCAAAATCTGATAAATCGCGCCGACGATCATCGGTACGGGAGGCAAAAGCCTACGTGCTATAAGGCAGAGTTCAAAATACATTATTACATTTGTGAATATTACAGAAAGCGAAAAACTGTAGATAATTTCGTGAACACGGTAAATACCTATTTTAAACGCATTGTAAAGCGAAGAAAATACCGTGAAGAGCAGAACAAAGGATAAAATAACAACATAGTTGCCTTTGTTGCTGAACAGCGTTTCGACATAATTGCGACTCCACATTTCGACAAAGCCCGCGGTGACGGCTATAATTATCATAACCTTAACGCAAAACATAACCGTTTTACGAAGTTTTATAAGTATTTTCATAAAACCCATCTCCAAACTCAATGAGCAGAACTTTTCTTATACAGTATATAACTATTATCGGATGATTGTCAAGCAGTATTTATTAAAAAAAACTTTAAATAATTTCTTTTGGTGTTGACAATCTGCAGTTTTAATAATAAAATTAAATACAGCAGATTTTTACCTTGGAGGATAAGTATATGATAAACGAAAAATATGCGCTTTGGTGCGAAAAAGCACTCGGTGACCCCGATCTTACGGAAGAACTCAAGAATATTGCCGATAACACGGATGCAATATCCGATGCTTTTTATAAAGACCTTGAATTCGGAACGGCGGGTCTTCGCGGCGTTATAGGCGCGGGCACCAACCGTATGAACATATATACCGTCGGAAAAGCATCACAGGGGCTTGCAGCATATGTGAATTCGGTAAAGAAAAACGGAAGTATCGCCATCGCATATGACAGCCGCATAAAATCGGATGTGTTTGCCCGCACTGCGGCTTCCATTTTCGCGGCAAACGGAATAAAAGTGTATATTTACAGCGAACTTATGCCTGTGCCGATGCTTTCTTTCGCCGTGCGCCATCTCGGATGTGATGCCGGTGTTGCAGTAACCGCAAGCCACAACCCCGCAAAGTATAACGGTTATAAAGCATACGGCAGTGACGGTTGCCAACTCGGTCCCGAAGCCGCCGAATATGTTCTTTCCATTATGAACAGCGTTGATACTTTCGACGGCGTTCTCACAATGGATTTCGACACGGCGGTAAAGGAAAATAAAATCGAATATATCGGTCGGGAAGTTATAGATGCCTATCTTGACAAAGTGGAGTCTCGCCGAGTGTCAAAGAATCTTGACCTGTCGGGACTTAACGTTATCTATACTCCGCTTCACGGAAGCGGCAATAAACCTGTAAGAAGCATTTTTTCGCGCATAGGTCTTACCAACGTCAAGGTTGTTCCCGAACAGGAAAAACCCGACGGCAACTTCCCCACTGCGCCCTATCCGAATCCCGAAATCCGTCAGGCATTTGAATGTGCGCTTAAAATGGCACAAAACACCGATACCGACCTTTTGCTTGCTACCGACCCTGATTGCGACCGTGTCGGCATTGCCGTAAATGTGGGCGGTGAATACCGTCTTTTGAGCGGCAACGATGTCGGCGTGTTGCTTTTGAACTATATTCTCGATCGCCGCACGGAAAACGGAACTCTGCCGAAAAATCCGGTTGCGGTAAAGACTATCGTTTCGTCCGAGATTTGTCATAAAATCGCTGAGGCATACGGCTGTGAACTTATCGATGTTTTGACCGGTTTCAAGTTTATCGGTGAACAGATAGGAATACTTGAAGAAAAGGGTGAAGAAGAACGCTATATCTTCGGTTTTGAGGAAAGTTACGGCTATCTTGCGGGCAGTTATGTCCGCGATAAGGATGCGGTTGTGGCTTCTATGCTGATTTGCGAAATGACGGCATACTATAAAACTTTCGGTAAAACACTTGTTGATGAGTTGGATAATATTTACCGCCGTTTCGGTTATTACTACTGCTCACAGAAGAGTTTTACCTGCGAAGGTCAAACAGGTATGGCAAAGATTGCGGGCATTATGGAAGAATTGCGCAAAAATCCTCCGTGTGACATTGCGGGCGAAAAGGTTGTCACCGTAAAAGATTTCGGAAATTCGGTAAGTCTTGATGTGGAAACGGGTAAAAAGTCCGATGTCAATCTCCCGAAATCCAATGTTCTCGGATTTTATCTTGCGGGCGGAAGCAGTCTTATTGTGCGTCCGTCCGGCACAGAACCAAAAATTAAAATGTATTTGAGCGCTGTCGACACCACTTCCGAAGATGCGCTTGCCCGCCGCGCGGAACTTGAAAATGTCGGCACGGCACTTTTGGGATTTTAATGTTATGAATGTTATACTGGCATCCGCTTCACCGCGAAGGCAAGAACTGCTTAAACTGATTTTCAAAGGTTTTTCGGTTTGCCCCGCAGATATTGACGAAACCGTTCCGAGCGATATGTCTGCGGAATTTGCACCCGTTTATCTTTCGGAAAAAAAGGCACGGGCGGTTTGCGAAAAAAATCCCGATTCACTTGTTATTGCCGCCGATACGGTGGTGATTTCGGATGAAGAGATACTCGGAAAACCTACAGATAAAACCGATGCTGCGCGAATGCTTAAAAAACTTTCGGGGCATACACACAGTGTTGTAACAGGGTGTGCTGTCGGGAAAGGCGAAAAAATCCGCACTTTTTCCGTTAAAAGTTCCGTCACGTTTTATCCCCTCTCCGATGCCGAAATCAATGCGTATATTGAAACTGCCGAACCTATGGATAAGGCGGGCGCTTACGGCATACAGGGCGGCGGAGCACTTTTTGTTGAAAAAATTGACGGTGACTATTTTAACATTGTCGGATTGCCGATTGCAAAACTTAAACGTGAAACGGAAAATTTTTTAAATGATATAAAACATAATTAAAAAGGCGACGGTGCGATCAATTCGCCCCGTCGCTTATGTCATCAATATTTATCGCGACGTTATGCGGTATCGGTTTCCATTCAACCCGTTTAAACAGTGCGATAACGGTTGCCCAACGCCCGATTATATCGAATATCGGGAATGTTATGCAGAACCACACTTTTTTGTACCACGCCATTTTCTTTATTCGCTTATGTTCGGCAATAAAAACATAAACTGCGGTGATTATGCCCTTTACATAACTTCTGCCCGACCAGTAGAGAGCGTTTAAAACCACTGTCGCTGCCGCGCCGATTGTTTTTCCCGTGATTATTATAAGCACTATTCTGAGTGTGTTTACCAATATCTTTTTTGCGAGATATATAAACGAATTCGGGATTATTACGGTGAGCATATCAAAACTCATAAAACTGTGCTTTTGAAATTTAAATATGTTTACAAACAGTTTTCCGCCCGATTCGACGAATGCCTGCAAATGTCCCTTTGCCCAACGTATACGCTGACGTATGGCGATCTTCAAATCGACGGGTTGCTCATCGTAAAACACCGCCGCATTGTTATATGATATGCGGTACCCCTGCACCACGGCATCTGCGGAAAGTGCGCGGTCTTCGGTAAGAGATGTGTAATTCCAGCCGTTTCTTAAAAGTTCGTTGTGAATAAGAAATCCCGTGCCCTGAATGCGGGTGGCAAGTCGGAAAACCGAACGCGCGCGGTGCTCTTTCCTTATCGTGCGCAACCAGTGCAGGGCATATGAAGCCGAAATCCAGTTGTCATCGAAATTTTTGGTTGCACGGTAGGAGGTTATAATTTTTTCTCCCGCATCAAACGATTCGTTCATTCGTGTGATATAGTCCGTCGCAAGCAGATTATCGGCATCGAAAATAAAATATCCCTCAAACGACTCTATACCGTAATCTCGTTTTATGCATTCAACCAGATATTGCAGTGCAAAACCCTTGGTGCGATGGTCGGGATCGTGCCGCTCATAGCACACCGCACCGCAGTCGCGTGCCGCCACCGCAGTGTTGTCGGTGCAGTTGTCGGCAACAACAAACACCTCTACAAGCGAGCGATCATAATCCTGTTTGTTTATGCTGTCAATCAAATTTCCGATAACCGATTCTTCGTTTCTGGCGGCAATGAGCACGGCATATTTGTGGCGATTTTCGGTTTCCTTGAATTTACGTGTCGCAAAAAGACCCGTTACGGTGAAAACAATTCGGTATTTATATATCCAGTCAAGCGCTTTGGTAATACTCGATAATATTTTTATTACAAATTTTATTATCAATTCCGCGATTTCCATATAATTCCCCTTTATATTGTGTTTTCCGACAAATATAATATCACTCTTTTGTTTAATATGCAAGCTGTATTGTTTTAAGACTTTTTTAAGGCTTTTAAATTTAAAGACTTTTATTTCTGTCGGTTTTGTGATAGAATTACAGACGAAAGGGGAAATATGTATGAAAAAATCGGAAAAGGCCGTTGAATTGTTTGAAAGCGGTTATAACTGTGCACAGTCGGTTTTCGGCGCTTTTGCCGAAGATATCGGGATGCAACCCGATATCGCACTTAAAATGTCGGCGCCGTTCGGCGGAGGTATCGGACGCCTTCGTGAGGTTTGCGGTGCCTGTAGCGGAATGCTTATGGTGCTCGGCACGGTTGAAGGCTATTCCACACCCGAAACGGGTGATGCCAAGGCACGGCATTATGCCCTTGTCAGGGAACTTTGCTCCCGATTTAAAGATGAAAACGGCTCTTTGCTTTGCCGTGAAATACTTAAAACAGATGAGGTCGGCGGCACTCCCGAAGCGCGAACCGATAAATATTATAAAGAACGCCCGTGTGTGCGCTGTGTTCGCACCGCCGCAGAGATTATCGAGCAACATTTAAACGACAGCATAAATAAATAAACAGACTGTGGACAAATTGAATTTTTTACTTTGCCTGTGCTGCACAAAGAAAACCATTCGGACATATTCTATGTGTGATATATATGCCCAAATGGTTTTTTTATTTTACTTTTTAAGTTTAAGGCGGATTTTATCGCTTATCATCGCAATAAATTCACTGTTGGTCGGCTTGCCGCGGTTGTTGTGAATCGTGTATCCGAAATAGGAATTAAGCACATCGATGTCACCTCTGTCCCACGCAACCTCTATCGCATGACGTATTGCGCGTTCAACTCTTGAAGCGGTGGTCGAGTATTTCTTTGCAACGGTGGGATAAAGCAGTTTTGTCACCGAATCGATTATTTCGCTGTTTTTCACCGAAAGTATTATCGCTTCTCTCAAATAATGGTATCCTTTGATGTGTGCGGGCACTCCTATCTGATGTATAATTTCGGTTATCATCAGTTCAAGTTCAATATCGTCAATGCCGTTTTGTGCCGGTTCGGTGTGCATATGTTCTCCTTTATGTCCGGAAAGCCGCATAATTCGATCTGCCACGGTGTTTACGTCAAACGGTTTTAAGAAATAATAACTTGCGCCCGCATCAAGTGTTTCCTTTTCAAGATGAACATTGTCGGAATTCGACATTGCCATAACCATCGGGCGTTCGGCGGCATTCATTTTCTTCATACCCTCCATAACCCCGATAATATCAAGATTCGGCATAAACACATCCGCGATTATCACGTCGGGTTTAAGCGTGAATGACTTTTCAAGCAATACCTTTCCGTCTTTTTCGCAAACCTCCACATTCATTCCGTTACTGCTGAGTATACGGGCACAGGCTTTTCCGGTTTCCGATGTGCTGTCTGCTACGATTACTTTTAACTGTTTTTGCATAAAAATCTCTCCTTTTTGGAATTTCCGAATATATATTACCATAATTTGCCAATGATTACAAGTATTTTGGACAAAAAATTTGGAATTTAGCCGATTGCACGGTTATTGAAACAATTTTTTGTCTAAAATTACAACAACCGCGTCGTTGCTGATGATATCTAATCAATTATATGCTTTTCCCCCTTGAATTATGGCGAAAAAACATATATAATAATGTTGTATACAGTTATATGTATCTTTTAATAAAGCTTTGCGGATATAATTTTTTTGCCGCATTACGGAGGATATAAGATGAAACTTGAATGGAAAACCTGTTTTAAAATAGGTTTAAGCGTTTTACTGCTGTATGTATGTATTCACTATTTGCCCTATGCCGCCGCGATTGTTTCAAAATTTTTCGGTGCCGCGTTCCCGCTGTTTCTCGGTTGCGGTATCGCATATGTAATCAATATACTTATGATGTTTTACGAGCGGCATTTTTTTCCGAAATCCGAAAACGCCCTCCTGATAAAATACAGACGCCCGATTTGTATGATATGTGCCTCCCTCACCCTACTTGCCATAATTGCACTGGTTATCGTCTTGGTTCTTCCGGAACTCATCTCGTGTGTAACCATTATCATTGAAAAGGCACCCGCCGTTGTTAAAGAGGTTGTCACCGATATCTCAAAACTTGAATTTTTGCCCGAAAGTGTTGTCGCGTTTATCAATTCCATAGACTGGAAATCCACCGTAAATCGCCTGACCGATTTTTTGACTTCCGGAATAGGCAATGTTATGAATATAGTCGTTTCAACCGTTACATCGGTGTTCAGCGGTGTTGTCACCGCTTTTATCGGTATAATATTCGCATTTTATCTTCTTATCGGCAAAGACCGACTTTCGGCGCAAATAAGACGGTTTATGCGGCGTTATTTCAAGGCAAACACCCGCCGACGTCTTGTTTATTTCATCTCGGTTGTCGATGACAGTTTTCATCGCTATATTGTCGGTCAGTGTACCGAAGCGGTCATACTCGGAACACTTTGTATGATAGGTATGTTAATACTGCGACTTCCATATGCGCCTATGGTCGGTGCGCTCACAGCATTCACTGCACTTATTCCCATTGCCGGCGCATATATCGGTGCGGGTGTGGGAGCTTTCCTTGTTTTGATGGATTCGCCCGTTAAGGCGCTGATATTCATAATTTTCATTGTTGTTTTACAGCAGTTTGAAAACAATGTCATCTATCCGCGCGTTGTCGGTTCTTCACTGGGATTGCCGGGCATATGGGTGCTTGCCGCAATTACCGTCGGCGGCGGTGTAATGGGAATTACCGGTATGCTTATCGGCGTCCCCATAACTGCGGCGCTTTATCGCATACTGCGTGATGATATGAATAATAAAAAGGAGAAACTGGTATGAAATTCAATGTAAACAGTCCCATTTTGTACATACTTGTCGGTATTGTAATCGTCGTGGTGCTTTCACAGTCGGTGTATTTTCTTGTAAAAGCATTAAAACGGGCAAAGCAACTCGGTATTGCCGACAGTACGATCAAAAAAACAGTGTCTTCGGCAGCGGTGTTCACCGTTGCTCCCGCGATTGCTGTTTTGGTCGGAGTTGTCGCACTGTCAAAAAGTCTCGGCGTGGCAATTCCTTGGCTCCGCCTCTCGGTAATAGGTTCGATAACATATGAAACCGTTGCCGCGGGCAACGCTCTTGAGGCGGCAAGTCTTGATGCGGGCAGCACTATTACCGACCCGTCGATTTTTGTCACTGTCCTGTGGGTAATGACTATCGGCATTGCCGCGGGCTTGGTGCTTGTGCCGTTTGTCACCAAAAAAATTCAGGGCGGTATGAATAAAATCGGACTCAAGGATAAAAAATGGGGTGACATTTTCAATAATGCTATGTTCCTCGGAATGATTTCGGCGTTTTTGGGTTATGTTTTTTGCGATGTTTCGGATGTATTTAAGGGTGACACTACGGGACTTATACCCGTTTGCGTTATGATTTGCTCTGCTGTGATTATGGCAATTTGCGGTCTTTTGGCAAAGAAATTCAAGATTCGCTGGCTCACCGATTATGCTTTACCGCTTAGTCTTGTCGGCGGAATGGCATCTGCACTGCCGTTTACGGCATGGCTCGGATAAAAAATCACGGAAAACACAGTTGGTGCGCAAAATGCGGTTCCGTCTCCGACAGCCGCTATCGGAGATTTTAAAACCTGTTTGTGTTGCACATCGGCGGCAGAACGGAGATTAAAATAAAATGAAAAATAAAGATTTAAATTATCTCGAAAGTGTTCATCGCGACGGACGGATTTGGGGAATTTGCGTTGGTATATTGCTCTTGATTTTCCCCGCAGTCGTCTCTGTTGTATTCGGTGCCATTCCTAATTGGGTTGTGCTTGCCAAGGGTATGCTGGCAACCGCACCGATGTATTGGGCGGTCGGTATTGTCGAAATTTTTACATATGTTCCCATGCTCGGTGCCGGAGGCACCTATCTTTCGTTTGTCACGGGTAACATTTCAAATCTTAAACTTCCGTGCGCTATTGATGCTATGGAACGCGCCGGTGTAAAAGCTTCAAGCGAAGAAGGCGAGGTTATTTCGACCATTGCCATTGCGGTATCAAGCATTGTCACCACGGTTATTATTATTATCGGTGTAATATGTATTGTCCCGCTCCGACCGATACTTGAATCCGATGTTTTAAAACCCGCATTCGATATGATTCTTCCTGCACTTTTCGGCGGTTTGGCGGTTGTGTTCGTGTCAAAAAATCTCAAACTTTCCGTCGCACCCATAATCCTTATGCTGGCTCTTTTCATAACCGTACCCGCCTTAAATGCGGGAACTGTCGGTATTATGGTGCCCGTCGGTGTGGTATTCACCGTGGCTATTGCCCGCATAATGTATAAGAAAGGTTGGCTTTAATATGTGGTGGCTTATTATTCCCGCAATACTTGTTGTCATAATTGCCGTAGTCGTTATACGTGCCATGCGCTTTACGCCGCCCGCACAGTCTTCCGCTAATCCAGAACCGATTGATTTTGACCGCGACCGCGCTGTTGAAAATCTGCGCGAATTGGTGCGTTGCAAAACGGTTTCATATCGCGATCCGTCACTTGAGGACGATGCGGAATTTGAAAAACTTATCGCACTTTTGCCGAAACTTTTCCCATCGGTGTTCGGTACCTGCTCCTTTGAACGTCTGCCCGACCGTGCACTTTTGTTTTGTTGGAAAGGCAAAAACAGCGGAGATCCCGCCGTTTTAATGGCGCATTACGACGTTGTTCCCGTAAACGAAGATATGTGGGATAAACCCGCGTTTGATGCGGTTTTGGAAGACGGCGTGATATGGGGTCGAGGAACCCTTGATACAAAGGTTACTTTCAGCGGAATACTGACTGCTGCCGAACATCTCATAAAAGAGGGTTTTGTGCCCGAAAACGATATTTATTTTGCCTTTTCCGGCGGTGAAGAGATAAACGGAAAGGGTGCCGTTAATATAGTTGACTATTTTGAAGAGCACGGTATCACGCCCGCATTTGTTTCGGATGAAGGCGGTGCAGTTGTGGAAAACATTTTCCCCGGTGTAAACGAAC
>CAZGRC010000016.1:0-11288 GCA_964528125.1 uncultured Ruminococcus sp. | reverse complement strand
TTTCCCGACAATGCCTATATAGTAGCGGCGCGCTTCATCAGCCCAAGGTTCGTTTGCATCGATTGCGCCGAATTTTCCAAATCCGTCAGCCGAAAACAGAACCTTATCTGTTTTGTCATAGGTGACAATTACTTCGGGCCAGTGCACCATCGGGGCAGTGATGAAGGTGAGAATATGTTTGCCGAGAGAAAGCGTGTCACCCTCTGCCGCGACAATCTGCCTTTCGGAAAAATCGGTGCCGAAAAAGTTTTTCATCATTGCAAATGCCTTTGCGGAGGAAACTATTTCAGCATCGGGGTAGGCCTTTATAAAGTTCATAATGTTTGCCGAATGATCGGGCTCCATATGCTGAACAATCAGATAATCGGGTTTTCTGCCGTTAAGGGCATTTTCGATATTGTCAAGCCATTCATGGGTGAATGCCGCATCCACGGTATCCATAACGGCGATTTTATCGTCAATGACGGCATATGAATTATACGACATTCCGTTGGGAACTTTGTACTGCCCTTCAAAAAGGTCGATTTTTCGGTCATTTACGCCGATGTATTTTATATCGTTGGTGACTTTCATGGGATAAACTCCTTTATATGAATTATACTATATCAGACTGTAGATAAACTGAATTTTTTGCTTGCGGCGGTTGCACCGCATTTTTGTTTTGCGTTTGCCTGTGCGGTGCAAAACTCCTTGTCAACGTTCTCATTATATTATTGTCTTTTTTTCGGTATATTATATTAAAAAACTTTTTTATGTTACCTTTTTTGGTTTTGCTTCCGCAAGGGGGTTGGCATCAATCGCATCCTTTATCTGCGTGTTTGAAACGTGCGTATATATCTGCGTTGTGCCGAGACTTGAATGCCCGAGAATGTCTTTGAGCACCCGTATATCGACATTTCCGTGTTGGTACATAAGGGTGGCGGCGGTGTGCCGCAGTTTATGGGTAGAATAACCCTGCCCGCCGAGCCCCGCACGGTCAAGACACTGTTTTACAATATGCTGAACCGTTTTGTTGCTGATGCGGCGGTGATTTCGGCTTATAAACAGCGCGTGGCGATCCTTGGCTTCGACACCGTCAACAGGTCGCACGGCAAGATATGCGTTAATTGCCGCGGTGCAGGCAGAGTTGAGATATACAATGCGTTCCTTGTTGCCTTTACCGAGAATTCGCATTGTGCCGTCATGGTGTATATCCGAAAGATTCAGTCCGCAAAGTTCCGAAAGCCTGAGACCGCAATTTAAAAACAGAACAAGTATGCAAAAGTCGCGTTCGCGGTTGGCACCGTCCACCGTGTTCAGCAGTTCCAAAGAATCTTCAAGCGTGAGATGTTTCGGTAGGGACTGTTTAACCTTGGGAGATTCAAGCAGTTCAGCGGGATTGGTTTCAATCTGGTGAGTCTGTGATGAAAGATATTTGAAAAATATGCGCAGTGTAGAGGTTTTTCGTGCGCGGGTGGCGGCGTTGTTGCCGCGCTCATCTTTGCAGAAAACAATAAAAGCATAGAGATCCGATACGGTAACGGTCTTTATAAAATCGATATCAACTCCGGATATGTCTATTTGTGAAAATTCGGTATCTTTGTCGGTTAGCCCCCGTACCAAAAGCAAATAGCGGAAAAATGTTTGCAGATCAAGGAAATATTCGTTGACCGAACGCGTGGATTTTCCCTTGATGGTTTCATTGTAGGTAAGGAAGTCACGTATAACGGGCGGGCAGACAAGAAGTATTTCGTGTTTCATCATTGCAACTCCGTTTAAAATGTAGTAAAATATCTTTGAATTTATAATACCACTTTTTACAGCTTTTTTCAATCTTAATTAAATCTTAATTTTTAAATCCCTTTTTTCTTAAGATTTTTTGCATTATAATACATACAACGGAGGTTGAGGCGTGTGTACAATATACTTGTTTGCGATGACGAACCCGATATAGTCGCGGCGCTTAAAATTTATCTTGAAGCGGAGGGCTACCGCGTAATTGCGGCATATGACGGCGAGGAGGCGATAAAGAAGGTGGCTTCTGGCGAAGTGCATCTTGTTCTTATGGATATTATGATGCCGAATACCGACGGTATAACGGCAATGGTGCGTATACGTGAAAGCAGTAACATACCTGTTATACTGATAACCGCCAAAAGCGAAGATACCGACAAAATACTTGGTCTTAATGTCGGGGCAGACGATTATATCACAAAACCGTTTAATCCCGTTGAGGTAACAGCCCGCGTGCGTTCGCAACTTCGGCGTTATATGCAGCTTGGAGGGAATAATCGCCTTGAAGAGTCGGAAATATCCATAGGCGGTATCACGGTGAACGATGCCGCAAAAACCGTTACGGTGGACGGCGAAGGTGTAAACCTTACTCCCACGGAGTATGAAATACTTAAACTTCTTATGCAGAATGCGGGAACGGTGATGTCACCGAAAAAGATATACGAAAGTATCTGCAAGGGCAGTGCCTACGGTGCCGAAAGCGCAGTTGCGGTACACATAAGGCATATACGAGAAAAAATCGAAATAAATCCCGCGGAGCCCCGTTACTTAAAGGTAGTATGGGCACACGGATATAAATTTGAAAAAGGGTGATTTTTATGAAAAGGGTAATCTACGGTACGCCGATGAAAGCGGCAGCATTTATACTTTCGATGTTTGTTACCGCGGCGGCGGTTCTGTCGGCTGTCGGAGTGGTAGTGCTTTTGGCTGTAAACGGCTACGGCGGCAGTCTTACGCAGGTGCGCAATAGGGCCCTGGAAAGGCTTGCCCTCGGTGATTCTTCATATATATCCTCATTTTGCAGCGACGGTGAGCTTGACGGCTATGCCAAAGATTGGTATGAGAATACCAATCTTCGCTTTACCGTTAAAAACGAGGCGGGAGAGGTTATAGGCTCTACCTATAACGGCGAGGCAACTATCTTTGAAAGCACCGACACACATATGACCGACCGTTATGTTACAAAATCCGATGAATACGGTAACGAGTGGAGTGAGCTTGTTGAAACCGATAAAATCGAGGTTACGGTATATATAGCATCAGATATGTCCGAATTTGACGAATATTATTACGCTGTTAAGCTGGTTGATGGGTGTTATGCCATGCGTAACTGGCTTCCTCCGATAGCCTTGATAGGACTTGTGTCCACGGTTGCACTGTTGATATATCTGATATGCTCGGCGGGCAGAACGGCTCCCGACGGTTCGCTGAAAGGGAGTGTGCTTGACCGAATACCATTTGATGTATGGCTTGCGGCGGCGGTTGCGATATCACTGTTGATGATATGCGTTTGTGCCGAGATGTATTATAACGATATGTTTAAGTATTTTTGTATCGTGCTTACCTGTGTCGTGATATATGTTATTTTCCTGTTTACCGTTATAACCTTCGCCTCGCGCGTAAAGCAGAATATACTCATAAGGCGTACCGTTGTTTACGGAATTATCCATATGCTTTACCGGATTGTAAAATGGGTCTTCGGGCGTCTCGGATATATATTCAAAAATCTTTCGGTTGTATGGAAAACCGCTTTAATAACCACGGGTGCGGCTTTGCTTGCGCTGGTTCTTACCGTTATTCCGAACTGCATTTATACCGATCTTCATGCCGTTATTTGGTTTATGGGCTGCTTGATTGTGATTCCCGCCGTGCTCTATATCGCAGTTATGCTGAGCAACCTCAAACGTGGCGGCGAGCGGATTGCCTCGGGAGACCTAAATGCCAAGATAGCTACGGGATATATGCTCGGTGATTTCAAGCGTTTCGGAGAGAGCCTTAATCATATCAGCGACGGTGTGCGCAGTGCCGTTGATGCACAGATGCGCAGTGAACGTATGAAAACCGAACTTATAACCAATGTTTCACACGATATAAAAACCCCGCTGACCTCCATTATAAATTATGTTGACCTCATTAAAAAACAGGAACCCGAAAATGAACAGACACGCGAATATGTTGAGGTTCTTGACCGACAGTCCACACGCCTTAAAAAACTGATTGAAGACTTGGTGGAGGCATCTAAAGCATCTTCGGGCACACTTTCGGTGGAACTCACCCAATGTGATGTTTCGGTACTGCTGTCACAGGCTGTGGGAGAGTTTGATGAGCGGCTTTCGGCTAAAAATCTGCAGGTTATAATGAACTGTCCCGAATATCCCGTTAACATTATGGCAGACGGGCGCAGACTTTGGCGTGTTTTTGATAATTTGCTTAACAATATCTGTAAATATGCATTGGAGAGCACGCGTGTTTACCTTGACCTTTTTGTATCAAACGGCAGAGTATATGTCACATTCAGAAATATTTCAAAATATCCGCTCAATATTTCGGGTGACGAACTTATGGAACGTTTTGTACGCGGAGACCGTTCCCGCAATACCGAGGGCAGCGGTTTGGGACTGTCGATTGCCAAAAGTCTTACGGAACTTCAAAACGGCAATATGGACATTTCGATTGACGGCGACCTTTTTAAAGTTATATTGGAATTCGGTGTGATGAATTGATATGAAAAGCAGGGTACAAAGCAAGACCACCTTAAAACGGCGGCACAGAATACGGGCTCTTAAAATCAGGCGCGCGTTATTTATAATAATTTGCACGGTGCTGTTTGCGGCAGTGATATTAGGTGTAATTGTCTGTTTTAGGCACCTGCGTACAAACTTTCACGATGCGGACAGCCGTCAACTTGAAAAAATTTCCGCCGCCGAAATTCCCGACTGGGTTGATGTTCAACTTATCGGCAAAGGAACTTCGCGAAGCGGCGAAGAGCTTGACAGGGTATCCGGTATAGTGATACACTATGTAGGAAATCCGGCTACTACGGCGCAGAATAACCGCAATTATTTCTCAAAAAGCACCACGGAGGTTTGCTCGCACTTTGTGGTGGGACTTGATGGGGAAATTATACAGTGTGTGCCGATAACCGAACGGGCGGTTGCCAGCAACAATCGCAACGGTGATACAATAGCGATTGAGGTGTGTCACCCTGACGAAACGGGGAAGTTTAACGGTGTTACATATGACTCCCTTGTTAAACTGACCGCGTGGCTGTGTGAAATTTGCGATCTGGATGAAAATGATGTCATCCGACACTATGATATAACGGGAAAACTTTGTCCGTTGTATTTTGTTGAAAATCAGGATGCTTGGAACGGTTTTAAAGACGATGTAAAAAAGGAATTGAAAAACGAAAGCAAGTGAAAGTATGAAAAGCAGTGAACCGCGGCTTACGCTAAAACAAAAGAGAATATGCACCGTGGCGGGACTTGCGGTTTTGCTGGCTTTTGCCGTGTGGATCGGCTGGGCAATAGGTCGCCCGATGCTTCGTTTCGTTTCCGAACCGGAACTTTTCAGAATGTGGGTCGATTCCCACGGTATTTGGGGACGAACGGCGTTTATAGGTATGATGATATTTCAGGTGGTGTTCGCCGTAATACCCGGCGAACCGCTTGAAATCGGTGCGGGATATGCATTCGGCGCGATAGAGGGCACAATTTTGTGTGTGATAGGGCTTACCTTCGGAGGAATTATTGTTTTTGCACTTGTAAGAACACTCGGCATAAGGGTGGTAGAGGTCTTTTTTTCGGTGGAAAAGATACGTTCGCTGAAATTTCTTCAAAACAGTAAAAAACTGAATACCTTAACCTTTATACTGTTTTTCCTGCCCGGCACCCCAAAAGATTTGCTTTCATATTTTGTCGGTCTCACAGATATGAAAATTTCCGTATGGATATTTATTACATCGGTTGCGCGTTTGCCGTCGGTCGTTACGTCCACACTGGGCGGAAGTGCGCTCGGCAGTAAACGTTACGCCGTGGCGATGGCTGTCTTTGTGATAACGCTTGCGGTTAGCGGTGCGGGACTGCTGGTTTACAGAACCGTTACAAAGCATCACGAAAAAAATAAATAAGGGCTTGACAAAGAAATGAGCATATGATATATTATGAGTGTACCATTTGATTTAGTACAGTCGATACAAATGGAGGAATAAAACAATGTTGGAAACCATAGGTCTTACAAAAATATACAAACCCAAAAAAGGTGTGCCGGTAAAGGCACTTGATAATGTCAGCATAAAATTCCCCGATAAGGGAATGGTGTTTTTGCTCGGCAAATCGGGAAGCGGTAAATCAACACTCCTGAACCTTCTCGGCGGTCTCGATAAATATGACGGCGGGGAAATAATAATAAAGGATGTTTCTTCAAAAAATTTCAAACAAAAGCATTTCGATTCCTACCGAAACACATATGTCGGTTTTATCTTTCAGGAATACAATGTTCTTGACGAGTTCAGTGTGGGGGCTAATATTGCATTGGCAATCGAATTGCAGGGCAAACGCGCCGATGATGAGCGGATAAATAAAATTTTGCACGAGGTCGATCTTGACGGTTTCGGCGCCAGAAAACCCAACGAACTGTCGGGTGGTCAAAAACAGCGTGTTGCAATAGCACGTGCACTTGTGAAAAATCCCGAAATCATTATGGCGGATGAACCTACCGGCGCACTGGATTCAAACACGGGGAAACAGATTTTCGACACCCTTAAAAAACTTTCACGCGACAAGTTGGTTTTGGTGGTGTCGCATGACCGCGAGTTTGCAGAACGATATGCCGACCGAATTATCGAACTTGCCGACGGTGTTGTTATAAGCGATACCGAAATCGACACAACTGCCGAACCCGTAGCGGAAAACGGTCTGTCCTATGAAGGTAATTCAATAACCGTTCCCGAAGATTACCGCTTGACAGAAGCAGATCGCAATGCCATAAATGATTATATGGATAAACTCAAAAGCGGGAAAATATCCCTTAATATTTCGGGCAAGGTCGGTAATGCACAGCGCTTCAAGCCTACCGATGTTTCCAAAATTGTCGCGGGTGTCGGCACAAAGTTTTCGCTTATAAAATCAAAACTGCCGCTTAAAAATGCATTTAAAATCGGTGCAGGCGCCTTGAAATACAAAAAATTCCGCCTTGTTATGACGGTGTTGCTTTCGGTAGTTGCATTTTCGCTTTTCGGTTTGTCCGATACTTTCGGTGCATATGACCACATAAAAACCTGCACCAACTCTCTTATCGATTCCGAAACCAACTATATTTCGGTCGGAAAGTCGGTGAAAGTGGGCGAGGGTGAACGCGCCTACTGGCAGAATTACGAGTTCTTTTTAAGCGATGACGAACTCAAAGACATTGCCGAAAATACAGGCGATATTATGACGGGAGTTTATTGCCCGCCCAATACCGAACTTTCGTTTGCGTCGAATGTTAAAGAAGATACCGATTTCGGTGATGTTGAATTTAACATTTACCGTACATCTTTTTCGGGATTTGCCGAAATATCCGAAGATGTTCTTAAAAATCTTAATATCAAACTTGTTGCGGGTCGCATACCCGACGGCACAAAAAACGAAATCGCAATAAGCGAATATGCCTGTGCAGTCTTTAAAAAGATGAGTTATACCGACGGCTCAACAACCACCGATAAGGACGGGAAAGTCAGCATCAACTATCAGCAGATAAGCGGAAATAACGAAATGCTCGGAAAAATTTTGACCGTTGACAATGTAAAATATACCGTTGTCGGTATTGTGGATACCGGTTTTGACATTGAACGCTACGAGGGTCTTATGGAAGAAAAGGTTAATACTTCAAATTCCGAACAGATAATCGACTACATTCTTTATAATGAATTTTCGACCAATTTGGCGTATAGCTTTTCGGGTGTTATTATGACAGGTGACGGCTTTGTGGATAATATGCTTCAATACCGTCCGCCCGTATATCCGACAAATATCGGCGCAATTTGGTTTTGGGGAGAAAAGTATGATGTCAACCCAACATATCTTTCGACCGTTTCACGCTACGGAACCGACAAAATAATATGGCGTGACGGTGCAAAAACACAACTTGCCGACAACGAGGTAATTGTCACTTCGGATTCCCTTAATTTTTACGGGGAAGGCTTTGAGTATACCGAAGACGCATCGGGTAAAGAAAAAATCGATTATGCCGCAACCCTTAAAAAACTTGAAAAACTGTCGCTTTCGGGTTATATATACGGTGTGGAAGACAATTCCTATAACACGGAAGACGTAACGGTTGTAGGTATTGTTCCCACAAACGAACAAAACAGCAAATGGGGCAATACAGTTATATGCAGTGAAAACGTGTTTGACGATTTTTGCGCTTTCGATAACGGCAAATACAGTTTTGCCGTCGGAAGAATGCCCGAAGAAAAAAGTGATGTGGAAAAAACGGTTGCATACTGTTACGATGACGAGAAGAACACCCGCTTCCCCATTCAGAATTCCGTGACATACGAACTTGATTCCATAAACGAAGAACTTAAAGAATTTTCAAAAATATTCCTTTATATCGGTCTTGCCTTTGCGCTGTTTGCGTCGCTGATGCTTTCAAACTTCATTGCCACAAGCATTTCTTATAAAAAGCAGGAAATCGGAATACTTCGGGCAATCGGTTCGCGCAGTAACGATGTTTTCCGAATCTTCTTTGCCGAAAGTTTTGTGATAGCAATGATAAACTTCCTGCTTTCGTGTATAGGCGTATTTGCCGCCACCACCGTTATAAATCATCTTCTTCGCAGTAATCTCGGAATATTGATAACAATACTGAATTTTGATATCCGTCAGATACTGTTACTGTTTGCCGTAAGCACCTTGGTAGCCTTTGTTGCAAGTTTTATTCCCGTAAAACGCATTGCATCAAAGCGCCCGATAGATGCCATACGCGACAGGTAATATAAAAATTCGGCGGGCGGTCGCTGAACCGCCCGCCTTTGAGAAAGGCGGCATTTAAATGATTGGAAACAGGCGTAACCGTATTCGTTGCGGTGTTATATTTACGGCACTTTTACTTATTGCCTCATCGCTGTTTGCGGCGCAGTATTTTAATATTTTTCCGAACAAAACATACAGTGCCGAAGATTTCGAAATTAAAACCGAAAAGAGTGCCGTGGACTTTAATAAAAACGGAACGGACGATTATACCGATATTATGCTCGGTGCAAGAAAAGATGCTGAAAACGAACCACGTTATGACGGCTCGTATTATGAGGGCGGATATCCTCCCGACGATATCGGAGTTTGCACCGATGTTGTGTGGCGGGCGTTTAAAAATGCGGGATATGATTTGAAACGTATGCTGGATAAAGATATATCCGAAAGGGCAGAAAACTATACCGAGATTCGTGAAGCCGATCCGAATATCGACTTTCGCAGGGTCAGAAATCTGCACGTGTTTTTTGAAAAGTATGCCGTATCACTTACCTGTGATAAAGAAAAAATCGAAGAATGGCAGGCAGGGGACATAGTGATATTCGGTGAAGACCGACACATAGGCATTGTGTCGGACAAACGCAATTCAAACGGACAGACATACATTATACACAACGGCGGTCAGCCAAAGCGCGAGGAGGATTATCTTAAGCGTGGTAAAATTACGGCACATTACCGTTTCGATGCATCGAAAATCGAAAGTGAGACATTGGTGCTGTGGGAATAGCCGCCGAGAAAATCGGACACGTTAAAGTTTTTAAAAAAAAAGTATTGCATTTTTTCAATAATTGTGTTATTATAGCTATTACTGTGACAGTATTTAGGAGGTGGCAAAATGCCGAATATTAAATCCGCTAAGAAGCGCGTCGCTGTAAGCCGCGCAAATTATGAGCGCAACAAAGCTTACCGTTCTGCACTTCGTACCGCAGTTAAGAAGGCTGACGCTGCTCTCGAAGCAAAAGCTCCCGAAGCGGGCGATGCAGTAAAGGTTGCTGTTGTAAAACTCGATCAAGCTGCCGGTAAGGGCATCATTCATAAGAACAATGCGGCAAGAAAGAAATCCGCTCTTATGAACAAACTTAATGCTAACGCATAAGTAATTATTGTTTTTGCAAAAATAATAAAGATTCAGGCTGTTTTACCTTTCGGTAGAACAGCCTGTTTTTTTGCGGTTTATTTACCTGTGAAATCGTTATCAACCGTTATTACACAGCAGTAGGTTCGGTCAATGCTTTTTGCGATTTCTCCGATTTTGTTTTTTAGTTCTTCGTGTGATATCGGCATACTTTCGGGCACGACAACATCAAAAATAAGATTGGTGCGGTTTTCTCCCGCGGGGGTCATACGGAAATCGTGTAGGGTAAGCCGAGGGTCGATATCGGTTATTTTATTTGCGAGTGCGTTGCGGGTCGCAGAGATCGTTTCATTATCGGTATCGATGGGATCCATATGTATTACCAAATGCACACCGGTTTTTTCACAGACCAATTTTTCGCACAAATCAATCTGCTCATGACAGAGTGTTATGTCGGTATCGTGTGGGACTTCGACGTGCACGGAAGCAAACTGGCGTCCCGGACCGTAGTTGTGAACAATAAGGTCATGGATGCCGATAAAATCCGCAAATGACATTACTGTGTTTTCGATTTGTTCGATAAGTTCGGGTTCGGGAGGTCCCCCCAGAAGACCGTCCAGAGTTTCTTTTACCGACGAAATGCCAGACCACAGTATGAAAATTGCCACACCGATAGCAACAACTGCGTCAAGATTAAATGGAACGGTGAAAATTTTCGATATCACGATACACAGCAAAACTGCGCCCGATGCGATAACGTCATTGGCACTGTCCTGTGCTGTTGCGGCAAGCGATTGTGATTTGATTTTTCGGGCAAGTTTTTTGTTGAAGATAAACAGCCAAAGTTTTACAAGAACCGAAATAATCAGCGCTACCGCCGTCCAGACGGTATAAATCGGCATACTTTCGCCGCCGAAAAGCGCTTTGAGAGAGCTTTTCAGAAGTTCCACGCCGACAAGCAATATCATAAGCGATACCACAAATGCCGAGATGTATTCCATACGACCGTGACCGAACGGATGGTCGCGGTCTTCGGGTTTTGCCGCCAAACGGAAACCTATAAGCGTTATGACCGAAGAACCCATATCGGTAAGGTTATTAAGACCGTCGGCAACAACCGATATCGCGCCCGAAATCAGCCCGACCGTGATTTTCAGAAGACACAAAAGCAGATTGCACAGTATGCCCACTGTGCTGCCGAGCCGTCCGTAGCGTTCCCGCACAGTACGGTCACCGAAATTTTCACTGTCCTTTATAAACAGTTTTACAAGAAATTCAGTCATTATATTTTGCTTCCCTTTGAACCTTTGGTGCCGAATTTTGCGCCCGAAAGGATGTTGGTGTCTATGGTGAAAGTGAGATTGTCGCGATTGCGTTTTCTGCGGAAAGCGAGTTCGACAAGGCTGTCAATCATATCGGGGTAGGAA
>CAZGRC010000015.1:0-11555 GCA_964528125.1 uncultured Ruminococcus sp. | reverse complement strand
AATACCGAACTCATTCACAAGCAATTTAATATTTTATTTTGTCTAAACTTTGGGGCTCACTTCAGACTTGCAGTCTTTTTTTAATCTTTTTTTTACAGCCCAGATTATCTTCTTGTTCTTCGCAACGAGCGTCGCTTTAAACTACTGTCCTTAAGAGTATGGTGCAAAAGCATATGTTGTTCTTTTTCAAAGATGCAATCGCCTGTGCCTAAAAAAGTGCGCTTCATTTAATTTTATCTCATTTCATAAAGTTCTTGTGCAAGTATTCCGAACTCATTTCAAGGCTCTCAAAGATATCTCTGTCAGAGGTGTCCTGCTCAACTACATAGTATTTAACATTGGCTTTTTCGGCTTCTTCAAAAATGCCATCCCAGTAAAGGTTACCGTAGCCGATTTCGCTGTAATCGGTACGAAACCAATCGTTGCGGTCACTCTTCTTCATATCTTTAAGATGCAAAATTTCAATTCTGTCTTTGAGTTTGCTTATCCAATATCTTACATCAGCGCCGCCGTTCTGTATCCAATAAGTATCAAGGCAAATTGTACCCACTTCGGGGTCAAGACCTTCACAAACCATCTCAAAAGCGGTTTTACCGTTTTCAAGACGGAAAAATTCGTGACTATGATGGTGGAATGAGAATTTCATACCGTGAGGTTTAAGGTTAGCGCATACCTGATTCATTTGAGCAATTTTAAATTTTGTTTCTTCAACAGTAACCATTTGACCTGCACCGCCGATACCCATAACATTGCAGGAAAAAAGTTTTTGGATACGCAAGGCTTCGTCAAAATCACTAAGCATACGTTCAAAATTCTCGTGAGTACCTACAAGTTCAATTCCTTCTTCCCTTGCAATCTTGGCATATTCTTCGTAGGAAATCGCACTGCCGGCTGTCTGACCCTGATCATAGCCTAAGTCTTTAAGCCTTTTGAAAGTTTTACGGATATCCTCGGGAGTTTTCATAAAATCACGGACAGTATAAAGTTGTACACCTAATTTGTCAAACATTGTTTACACCTCATAATTCCAGTTATATATACTTCTGTACCGGTTATATAATAATACTTTTTTCTTTTTTTTGCAAGTATTAAATGTGCTTTTTACACATTTAATACTGTAAACAAACTGAATTTTTTGCTTGCGGCGTTTACGCCGCATTTTTGTTTTTGCACTGACACGCGCGGCGCAAAAACTCCTTATCAATTCAACCATATCACGGTATATCTTATTAGTTTAAATTTCGTTTCTGTCCCTCAAAAGTTTTACTTTAAGCACCGCCGTCTGGGTTTTGGCATCTTTAATTTCTCCCGAAAGCACCATTTCAACCGCTTTTTCAAGCGGTATTTTTTCCACCGCCAAAAATTCGTCATCATCGGGATCACATTTCCCGAATGTAAGTCCGGTTGCGGCATACATATATATAATTTCTCCGCAATATCCCGGTGTCGGATAAAGTTCACCGAGCGAAATATATTTTTCTGCCGCAGCTCCCGTTTCTTCACGCAATTCACGCTTACCGCACAAAAGAGGGTCTTCCCCTCCCTTATCCCTCTTCCCCGCGGGAATTTCAAGGGTGTCTTCGCGATAAGGATAGCGAAACTGCCTTACAAACAGCAATTCATCCGAATCCGTAAGTGCAGCGACACACACACCTCCGGGATGTTCAACCACCTCACGGAGAGCGGTGCCGCCGTCGGGCAGACGAACTTCGTCTCGGCGGAGATTTATTATTCTGCCTTTATAAAGATATTCTTCTTTAAGTTGTTTTTCTTCAAAATTCATTACACAAAGCCTTCTTTAATATAATTTAATAATTAAATTTTTTTCGGAGTGGTCAAAATGGAAAACATAATTAAAAGCGAATATTACGACTATCTGCAGGTGCGGCGTGCCGAAGAAACGCTGTGTTCTAACTACCCGTTTTTGCGCGTATTTTCGTTGGGAAAAAGTTGCGGCGGCAGAGAAATACGGGCACTCGGCATCGGCAAAGCCGATGAATACGCCCTTATCACAGCGGCGTTTCACGGCAGTGAACATATTACGACAACCGTGCTTTTAATGTTCATTGAGGAACTTTGCCACGCTGTTACCGAAGACACTTCGGTTGCGGGGCTTCACGCCAAAAGAGCGCTTTTCGGCAGAGGGATAATATTCGTTCCGCGAGTAAATCCCGACGGATGCGAAATTTCGATTCACGGCGGTGCGGCGTGCGGAAAAATGCTTAAAAGCATAAAGAAAATCTGCAACGGCGATTTTTTGCACTGGAACGCCAATCTTCGCGGGGTGGATATCAATCACAACTTTAATGCAGGCTGGGAGAAACTGCGTGCGCTTGAACGCCAAGCGGGAATATACGGTCCGTCCTCCACCCGCTTCGGCGGATATTATCCCGAAAGCGAACCCGAAACAAAAGCGCTTTGCGATCTTTGCCGAAACGGAAGAATAGGTCACGCACTGGCATTGCATTCACAGGGAGAGGTAATATACTGGACCTACGGTGACAAGCGCCCCCCGAGAAGTGAGCGTATGGCACAGTTGCTCGCAACCTCCTCGGGATATGCATTGGACAGCGCCATCGGCATTGCCGATGGCGGCGGGTTCAAGGACTGGTTTATAAGCGAAATCGGTCACCCCGCCTTTACCGTGGAACTCGGCAGAGGAAAAAATCCTCTGCCCGCGGAAGATGCCGCTCACATTTACGAGGATGTCCGCGAAATGCTTATGATATCCGCAATTATGTAATTTCAACCTCTAAATAATACCACATATCGGGCGTTGTTTCAATGCCGGAATAACACAAAGCCGATATTTTTTAACAGGCAATCACGAATTTTCTTAAATTTTGCTATTGTTTATTTCGGCATTGTATAGTATAATAAATATAATATAAAATGGAGGCGGTATGTATTTTAGAAGAAACGGTTTATCTTGACAACAGTGCCACCACAAAACCGTGCGCGGGCTCCGTTGAGCGTATGACCCGCTCTTTACGGGAAAATTGGGGCAATCCGTCATCACTTCACACCCTCGGTATGAATGCCTCCGTTGCCGTTGAAGATGCCCGTGCAGCAGTTGCGAAACTTATACACTGTCGCGATGATGAAATTTTTTTCACAAGCGGCGGAACCGAGTCAAACAACACCGCAATTATCGGTGCGGCAAAGGCACGCGAAAAGCGCGGAAAGCGCATTGTAACCACCTCGATAGAACATCCGTCGGTGCTTGAAACGGTAAAGCGCCTTGAATCCGAAAGCTTTGAAACGGTTTATTTGAAGCCCGACCGAAGCGGACGCATATCCGACAGCGACATATACAGCGCCGTAACACCCGATACGGTGCTTGTGAGCATAATGCTTGTTAACAATGAAACCGGTGCAATACAACCCGTAAAGACCGCCGCAGACGCCATTAAACGCGCAAATTCACCGGCACTTCTGCACTGTGATGCGGTTCAGGCATTCGGGAAAATGCCGATAAACGTAACTTCGCTCGGTGTTGATATGCTCACCGCCAGCGGACATAAGATACACGCCCCGAAAGGAATAGGATTTTTATATCTTAAAAAGGGTGTCGGCATAAAACCGCTCATAACCGGAGGCGGTCAGGAAAGAGGACTTCGCTCAGGTACCGAGGCAGTCCCCCTTATCTGCGGACTTCACGGCGCAATCGAAGAACTGCCGAACATTGCAGACAGCCTTGAAAAACAGCAAAAACTGCGAGATTATGCCGTCGAATCACTTAAAAAAACAGGTCTTGTAACCGTCAACAGCGCACAGGACAGTCTGCCCTATGTGCTCAACATTTCGGTTCTCGGTTACCGTTCCGAAGTTTTGCTTCATTTCTTGGAAAGCCGCGGTATATACGTTTCTTCGGGAAGCGCCTGTGCCAAAGGTGAAGGAAGTTTCGTTCTTAAAGAAATGGGATTCGATGCAAAGACGGTTGACAGCGCACTGCGCATCAGTTTCAGCAGATATAATACATTTGAAGACGTTGACCGTTTGGTTCTGGGAATAAAGGACGCGGCAGCTATACTGAGAAAGGTAAAATGATGAAAGAAATAATTCTTATAAAAAACGGTGAGCTTTCCCTCAAAGGGCTTAACCGCCGCAATTTTGAAGACAGGATGATTGCCAACATAAAGCGCCGTCTGCGCCCGCTCGGAGAAATCACCGTCAGGAAAGCACAGTCAACGATATATATTGAACCCAAAAGCGAAGATTTTGACTTTGCCGAAGCGCTTGAACGTATGCAGTGCATATTCGGCGTGGCGGCATTCAGCCGCGCCTGTGTGTGCGAAAAAACCGTTGAAGACATTTTGAAAAAGGCACCCGAATATCTTGCCGACACTATGCGGAATATTAAAACATTTAAGGTCGAAGCCAAACGTGCCGACAAGAGTTTTCCACTCAAGTCTCCCGAAATATGTGCCGAAGTCGGAGGAATACTGCTTGAGAAATTCCCCCATCTCACGGTGGACGTTCACAACCCCGACGAGATAATAACGGTTGAAGTGCGCGACTTTGCCGCTTATATACGCGCGGGACAGATACACGGTGCGGGCGGTTTGCCGGTCGGCACAGCGGGACGTGCCGCCGTACTCATTTCAGGCGGAATTGACAGCCCTGTCGCCGCTTGGATGATGGCAAAACGCGGTCTGACACTCAGTGCCGTACACTTTGCAAGTCCTCCCTACACGGGTCCCCGTGCCGAACAAAAGGTTAAAACACTGCTCTCAAAGGTTGCGCGTTACAGCGGAACCGTAAAACTTGCGGTTGTTCCTTTTACCGAAATACAGGAAGAAATAGGGCGTTGCTGTCCCGAAGATTACTTCACACTTATAATGCGTCGTATGATGATGCGCATATCCGAACGCGTTGCCGCGGCAGATGAATGTACCGCACTTATCACGGGAGAAAGTTTGGGACAGGTTGCAAGCCAAACCCTGCCTGCAATCGTTTCTACCGATTCGGTAACCGATATGCCGATTCTCCGTCCGCTTATAGGCATGGACAAGGATGAAATAGTAATAATTTCCCGCAAAATAGATGCTTTTGAAACCTCTATACTGCCGTATGAAGATTGCTGTACGGTCTTCACACCGAAACATCCCCACACCAAACCGAAACCCGGTCAGTGCGAGGCAGCAGAGGAAAAACTTGATATAGAACCGCTTATCGAGCGTGCAATAGCGGGAATCCAATACACCTATATTGACTAAAATTCGGAAGTGAAAATATGGAAAACATTTTATCTGCCAAAGCAGTAGATACCGTAAATCTTCTGAAAGAGCACGGTCTTACGGTTGCCTGTGCCGAAAGTTGCACGGGCGGAATGTTAAGTTCTGCCATAGTTTCGGTTTCGGGCGCATCCGCCGTGATTGAACTCGGAATCACTTCATATACCTCGCGCATAAAACAGCGCATACTCGGTGTAAAAGCGGAAACGCTTAGATGTCACGGTGCCGTAAGTCGGCAAACCGCCCGTGAAATGGCAATTGGCGTAAGGCGGTTGGCATCAAGCGATATTGGTGTTTCGATAACCGGCGTTGCGGGGCCGGAACCCTGCGAAGGCAAGGCGGTCGGCACGGTATATATCGCCATTTCCGACTGTGAAACAGTAACGGCAAAGCGCCTTGATCTCGGAAATCTCGACCGCACCGCCATACGCGAAAAATCCTGTATTGCGGTTTTGGAACTTATCGATAAATTCATAAAGGAAAAGGATTAAATGTCAGGATCACATTCAAAAAGCATTCTTGCGGATTTATGGGATCGTTTCCGTTCAATGTTCATACCCTGTCGCGGCGATTCCGTAAAACTTATAATATCAAAAACGGTTTTGTCCGTATCGGTCATAACATTTGTTGTTTCGGCGGTTTATCTTGCAAACTATTTCCTTTCTTCCGCCAAAGAAGAATCCATTGTCGAAGACAGTCGCACCGTTTGGCACAATGTTGATATTCCGGTAACCGAACGCTTTTCCGAACTGACAGAAGAAAATCCCGATTTCAAAGCGTGGCTTACGGTAGGCGGCACTTCGGTTGACAATCCCGTATACCAAATCGACAATAACGAATACTACCTTAAGCACAATCAAAAAAAACAGTCTGCCCGTTGCGGCGCCCTGTTTTTCGATTATCTCGACAGTGTCGGTTCCGCCGAAGATAAAACACTTGTTATCTTCGGTCACAATATGAAAGACGGTTCAATGTTCGGAACACTCAAAAAACTGCGAAATTTGAAATTTTACAAAGAGAATCCCACAATCACGCTTTCTACCGTAAAAGAAGACTCTACCTATATGATATACTCCGTATTCCTCTTAAATGCGGTAAGCGCCCACGATAATGACAGTATTTACGATATTAACAAAAGCACATTTTCATCTCAAAACGAATTTGATTTATGGCGTGATGAGGCGTTTGAGCGGAGTATTATAAGCACCGACGTTGATGTTCAATACGGTGATGAAATATTAACCCTTGTCACCTGCGCATATGATTTTGACGAAGCGCGGCTTGCCGTTATGGCACGAAAACTGCGCGACGGCGAAACGGTCGATACGGCAAATGCAACGGTAAACGGGCATCCGCGATACCCCAAACGCTGGTACGACGAAAGAAATCTCGAATTCCCTTGGTAAAATATAAATTTTAAGGAGAATATCAATGCTACAAAACATTAAGGTAGATATTATTTATTATCTGACAAACACCGATTTTGAAATGGAATTTAATCTGTGCGGTTGTTGCCGTATGCGACTTTTAACCGACAAAGCTTCCGACCGCAAGAGCTTTATAAATATGCTCTCCCGCGCCGTATCACGCAGTCGCATAATAATCGTCTGCGGTGGACTTTTTTCGGAAACAGGTCTTATACACACCGTGGCACAGGCAGTGGGCAAACCGCTTGAAACCGCAAACAACACGGAATACGGTATAAAGGGTGACTCCGAAATAAAAATAATCAGCGGCTCGATTCCGTTGGTAACACCTGAGGGTTATTTCGGCGGATGTATAATCGAAAGCGGACCGCAAACCATCATATTGCTTAGCGAAAACCGCAACATCCGCAAAAGCATTATGCAAAAACTTATACATCCTTATATCGAAGAATTCAGTATGAATACCGCAAGCGAATCGGCAGCACGCGGTGCGCACGAAGCCGCACCGATTGTTCCCGACACCGAAACCGCTGTGCCGGAAGTACCCGAAGCGACTGCCGAATCCGCGCCGGAGGAATCCGATTCGGAAAGCACAACAGAAGAGAATAAATCATCCGAATTCACCCCCGAAGAGGATGTTGCGCCCGACATCGAAAATGCCGACACCCCTGCAGAGGAAACCGAAAATCCGAATAAGCCCGACACCTTTGAATTTGTGTTTGATGATGACGGTTCCAACGAAGAACCCTTTCGGTTTTCTGCGGAAGAAACCGAAATACCCATGCATTTGGTTCCCGAAAGAATGAAACCGAGCAAAACGGGATATTACGATATCGAATATAAATCACAGGAAAGCGACAGCCTGTTTTTAAGCGGCGACAAAGATTTGAAACCCAAAAAATCACGTTCATTTGCCGTCCCTGTTATTATACTGGCTTTTATACTTGTTATGCTTTTGCTTGTGCTGTTTTATTTTCTTGTCATTATCCCGATAAGCGGCGGATACACTATACCACAGTATTTTAACAGTCTTTTCGGCTCCGTGATAAACCTCTCAAATCGGTTGTAAATCTTTATTAACCAAAAATCCGGAGGATAAAAATGTTTAATTTTTTATGGAATAACTTCTGGGGCAAAATCTTGATGACCCTTGTAATAAGTATGGTTCCGGTAATCGAATTGCGCGGCGCGATACCCATTGCCGTCGGTAACGGACTTGACTGGCGCATTGCCATACCGCTTGCCATTATCGGTAATCTTATTCCGGTGCCCTTTATTATTATATTTATCAAAAGAATCTTTGCTTGGATGCGCAAGGTCAGCAAACGGCTTGACCGCATTGTAACAAAGATTGAAAACCGTGCTCAAAAAAAGATGAGTACGGTACAAAAATATGCCTTCTGGGGGCTTTTCATCTTTGTCGCAATTCCCCTTCCCGGCACAGGTGCATGGACAGGTGCACTTATTGCCGCAATGCTTGATATGCGTCTTAAAAGAGCATTCCCGTCGATCGCCCTCGGTGTTTTGACTGCGGGTATCATTGTCGCCTTTGTTTCATACGGCGCCGGTGCACTTATAGGTAATTTCATATGAATCTTTCAAATCCGAATGAAGTAAAAAAACTCCTGTCCGAACAGGGGTTTTCGTTTAAAAAATCTTTGGGGCAAAACTTCCTTATCGACCCGTCTGTCTGCCCCGCTATGGCAGATGCTGCCTGCGGTGAAAACACCGGTGTGCTTGAAATCGGTCCCGGTGCGGGAGTTTTGACCTGCGAGCTTTGCAAGCGTGCCGCTAAAGTTGTTGCTGTCGAACTTGACGAACGCCTAAAGCCGATTCTTCAAAAAAGCCTTGCTGAATTCAATAATGTTGAAGTTGTGTTCGGTGATGTGATGAAAATTGACCTTGAAAAACTGATAATCGACAAGTTTTCCGATTGCGAACACGTCACGGTTTGCGCAAATTTGCCGTACTACATAACATCACCGATAGTTATGATGCTGCTTGAAAGCCGATTGCCCATAGAATCGGTCACGGTTATGGTTCAAAAAGAAGCAGCCGAACGCCTTTGTGCAGAGGTTGGAAGCCGTCTTTCGGGCGCGGTTACCGTGGCGGTAAATTACTACTGCGAAAGCGAAATACTTTTCGGTGTGCCGCGCGACGGTTTTATGCCCCCGCCAAAGGTCGATTCCGCCGTGATTAAGTTGAATATTCGCAAAACACCGCCCGTAACAGTAAAGGACGAACAGCATTTTTTCGCACTTGCAAAGGCGTGTTTTGCACAGCGCCGAAAGACCCTCGTAAACACGGTTTCCTCCACCCTCGGGTGTGACCGCGAAAAACTGCGAGAAGCTCTCTTAAAAATCGGTCTTGAGCCTACCGTTCGCGGCGAACAGCTTACAATGCAACAGTTGGCGCAACTGTCTGATTTAATATAAATTTTTTTATTGCCTTGAAAACTCGAAAGATATATTGTATAATATACTAAAATAAAAAAACAGAGGTGTTCCGATTTGAAAGAACCGAAATTCGGCGCGAGGTTGACCCTCGTTTTTACATACATATGTATCGTGCTGTTTGTTTTAGCGGTTATTTTTCTTCCGATGATGGTGACATGGTATGTTGAAACCATGGGCAGATCATCCGCATTGGCAACAACTGTAATGCTCACCTGCTATCCGTGTGCGCCATTTGCGGCACTGGCACTGCTCTCGGTGCGATTGGTTCTTAAAAACATAATCGCGGGCAACACATTTTGTTTAAAAAACTTTATCCGTATGCGCAGGGTGGCGCTTTGCTGTCTTGCGGCGGGTCTTATAATGCTTTTTGCGGGATATTTTTATATGCCGTTTTATATTGCCGGTGCGGCTGCGATTTTCTGCAGTCTTATGTCTAAAGTTTTTGCCGACATTATTAAAATCGGGATTCCCAAGAAAGATGACAAAGAGGAGAACTGAAAAAAATGAGAACCGTAATTTCCGTAATAGGTAAAGATTCCGTAGGTATCATCGCAAAAGTCAGCGCAGTGTGCAGTGAATGCAATGCGAATATAATCGATATCACACAATCGGTTTTGCAGGATATGTTTGTAATGGTTATGCTGACCGAAATATCATCCCTTTCCTGCACTTTTACCGAATATTCGGACAAACTTAAAGCACTCGGAGAGAATATCGGCGTACAGGTAAACGTTATGCATGAGGATATTTTCAACTCAATGCACCGTATCTGAAAATTGACGGGTATTTTAACTAAGGAGAAGTTCTATGCTTAATATAAAGGACATTATGGAAACCGTCAATATGATTCAGCAGGAAAACCTTGATATCCGCACAATAACAATGGGTATTTCTTTGCTGGACTGTGCCGCAACCGACCCCAAAACCGCCTGTGATAAGATTTATGAAAAAATGACCCGCCTTGCCGGAAATCTTGTCAAAACAGGCTGCGATATCGAGCGGGAATACGGTATTCCCATTATAAACAAGCGCATTTCGGTAACGCCGATTGCAATGTTGGCGGCATCGTCGGGCGGAGACCCCGTGCTGTATGCAAAAACACTTCAACGCGTTGCGGATGCTACCGGTGTAAACTTTATCGGCGGTTATTCGGCACTTGTGCATAAAGGCTTTTCGGCAGGCGACCGCGAACTTATTGCTTCCATACCCGAAGCGCTCAGCGTGACGAACAATGTTTGTTCTTCGGTAAACATCGGTTCCACAAAATCGGGAATAAATATGGACGCCGTAAAACTTATGGGACAGGTTGTAAGACACGCTGCTGAAATCACTGCCGACCGTGACTGCATCGGTCCTGCAAAATTGGTTGTTTTTTGCAACGCCCCCGAAGACAACCCGTTTATGGCGGGCGCCTTTCACGGTGTCGGTGAACCGGATGCGGTTATACACGTCGGTGTTTCGGGTCCGGGCGTTGTGCACTCGGCACTCAAAAAATGCCCTGACGGGGATTTCGGTGAGATTGCCGAAACCATTAAACGCACCGCATTTAAAATAACCCGTATGGGTCAACTTGTCGGAATTGAAGCCTCAAAACGTCTCGGTATACCGTTCGGTATTGTCGATTTGTCACTGGCTCCGACCCCCGCTGTCGGTGATTCGGTAGCACACATACTTGAAGAAATGGGACTTGAAAGTTGCGGTATCCACGGAACAACAGCCGCACTGGCACTGCTTAATGACGCCGTTAAAAAAGGCGGTGTAATGGCATCTTCGTCTGTCGGCGGACTTTCGGGCGCCTTTATTCCCGTATCGGAAGATGCCGGAATGATAGCCGCCGCGCGTTCGGGTGATCTTGTTATAGAAAAACTCGAAGCAATGACCGCCGTGTGCTCGGTGGGACTTGATATGATAGTAATTCCCGGCAACACCCCTGCCGAAACCATTTCGGCAATAATTGCGGACGAAGCGGCAATCGGTATGGTAAATTCCAAGACAACCGCTGTTCGCGTTATTCCGGCTATAGGTAAAGATGTGGGTGAAGAACTCGAATTCGGCGGTTTGCTCGGTTCGGGTCCCGTAATGCACGTGAATACGGAGAAAAGTTCAAAACGCTTTATCGATCGCGGCGGCAGAATTCCCGCCCCGCTCCAAAGCCTTAAAAACTGATTTAATTTACCGTAAAAGAATCAACCCATCGGTTCAACCGATGGGTTGTTCCGATGTATAGGCGATACCGGCGCCGTCTTTTCAGAAAAGTATTGCAGTCCGATGGTATCATTCAAGGATTTAAAAAAAACGAAAAAAATTCTTGACAAACCGACGTGGTGGCGGTATAATAATTTATATATTAAATTTTGTTAAATGCTTTGACGGAATTATCGTTACCGTTTTCGCGGTTTAAGAGAGTCGGCGTTTGGTGCAAGCCGATACCCATG
>CAZGRC010000014.1:0-12619 GCA_964528125.1 uncultured Ruminococcus sp. | reverse complement strand
CAGCATATATGCTGGCGCGCTATATGATAAACGGCATATGTTCGGGTAAAATTAAATGATACGGCTTTGCAAAACACTTCCCGAAATGAATCTGCCTTCGGCGGAACTTGTAAAATTGCACTGCAATTTTGACTGTTATTCTGATATATGCCTTTTTTGGGTTCAGGATGACGGCAAGTGCTATATCGGTATGCTGGACGGAAATATGATTATTTACAATATTAACGCCGACACCGAAGAACTTTCCGAGTTTTTATCGGTTCTGTCGCCGTGTTGCATATTTTCCGATATCGCAACCCTTCGCGCAGTGGGGCATGAACCCGAAGAGCCCATTTGTGTGATGTGCAGAACCGCCGATATTAAAACGGATTTTGTTTCAGACAACCTTTCTTCGCGTGAGATATACGACCTGCTTGATGTGGACGGGCTCTCACTTCCGGAATATGAGTATTTTGCAGTGGATTTTTGCAGAAGATTAAACCACGGATTTGCAAACTATTATGCCGAAAAGGGGCGTTGTGCCGCAATATCCTTGAACACCGGCGACTATGCCGTTATAAACGGAATTGCCAGCCGTCAAAAGGGGCTCGGAAGCAGAGCACTTGCAGCCATACTTTCAAAAAATTTCGACAGAACCTTTCTTGCCTGTTGCAGAAAAACCGTTCGCGGATTTTATGAAAAAAACGGATTTGAATTATTATACTACAGTGGATATTGGGTGAAAAAATGAGTTTTTTTGATTTTGATGAAGCACTTTTAAAATATGACAGGCGCGCAACCGAGCTTGCCCGAAATCAGTTTGAAAAAATCGACAGAATTACCGAATTCAACCAGCAAAAGGTGCTTTCGGCGTTTATTAAAAACAAGGTGAGCGAAACCCATCTCGGCATATCGACTGGCTACGGTTACGGTGATGAGGGGCGCGACAATCTTGAAAGAGTTATGGCGAATTGTATGGGCGCCGAGGATGCACTTATGCGCCACAGTTTTGTTTCGGGCACACACACTCTCACGGTGGCGCTTTTCGGCATACTGCGCCCCGGCGACAGTGTTTTGTGTCTGACGGGCAGACCGTATGATACCATAACCGGCGTCTTCGGGATAGACAGCAAAAGCGACGGGTCACTTCGTGATTTCGGAGTGGAATACAATCAAATCGACCTTAAAGCCGACGGAACTCCCGACATCAACGCTATCCGTGCGGAACTTTCATGGAAAAAGTATAAAATGGCATACATACAGCGTTCCCGCGGATACAGCCTGAGACCGAGCCTTACCGTAAATGATATTGCCGAACTTTGCCGTGCGGTTCGCGAAGTTTCTCCCGACACCGTAATAATGGTAGATAACTGTTACGGTGAATTTGTCGAGGAAAAAGAGCCTTGCGAGGTCGGTGCCGATATTGTTGCGGGTTCGCTTATAAAAAATCCCGGCGGTGGAATTGCCCCCACCGGCGGATATATTGCGGGCAGGCGCGACCTTGTCGAAAAATGTGCCAACCGCCTCACCTGCCCCGGTGTCGGTAAAGAAGTCGGTGCATCGCTCGGTCACAACCGCGAACTTTATATGGGACTTTTCAGCGCACCGCACGTTGTGGGCGAAGCGCTCAAAACCGCGGTTTATGCTTCGGCACTTTTAGAACTTTTGGGATATAAAGTATCTCCTCGCGTTGACGAGGTTCGCGGTGACATAATAGAAAGTGTTATCCTCGGCAGTGAGGATGCGCTCATCGCATTTTGCCGCGGTATGCAGTCCGGTGCGCCTGTGGATTCTTTCCTTGTGCCCGAACCGTGGGAAATGCCCGGTTATGACGATAAGGTTATTATGGCGGCAGGCGCCTTTACGCTGGGTGCGTCGATCGAACTTTCGGCGGATGCGCCTATCAGACCGCCTTATGCCGCATGGATGCAGGGCGGTATAAACTATCACAGCGCCAAAACAGGCGTGCTTTTGGCGGTTCAGTCTATGATAAAATCGGGTGCACTCGGTTTAAATTAACAAACAAGGGGGACATATGATTTGAAAAAAATCTTCGACGGCGAGGTCTATGAAGTTGTGCCGCAGTCGAGCGGCGTGGTTTTTTCCTACTGCAAAAGCGTCATTGACGAGCAGGTTTTGGTTTCGTATAAAATGCTTTCGGTGGATACGGGCGTTATGACCGATGTTGCCAAAAATATATATCTTCTTTCAAAATTCGGCAGTAACTACCGTTCTGCCGTAACACAGGTTACAAATTATATCACGGCAAAATCGTTGGTGCTTCCGAGCGGCAGTGTGTTTATCTGTACCGATTCGGGTCTGGCATCGCTTGTGGACAACAGCGGTACTGCCGTGTGGACAGGGGAACTTAAATACCGCGGTATGGCGCCTTCAGATATCGCAATATACAAAAATGCTTTGTGGGCTTGTTACAGCGAATCTGGTGTTCTTCTGCGTTTTAATATAAACACGATGCGTGAAGAACTGCGCATCGGCGGGACACGTTCTCCGTTTGACCGTCCACGCGATATATTCATTGACGGAGATATTGCGATTGTAACAAATATGGGTTCACAAAAACTGCTTAAGGTTGATCTTAATTCATATACCGTTTCCGACTATAAAGAATTCGGTGAACCTATCTACAGCTACGTAAAAGTGAAAAATTATGAGTTTGTTCTGATGGAATCGGGACTTTATGTTTTAGAATAATCTTTGAAAGGAACTTTTTTATGAAAACAGGAACCATTGAACTCAAAGACCGTTTTGCTTTTCTCGGTGAAGACGGCAAAAACCCAACACTTACCTATTATCTGCCGTATAATATGACCGAGATGAACAGACAGAACCAAAAACGCCCCTGTATGCTCATTTGCCCCGGCGGCGGATACGGTATGTGCAGTCAACGCGAATCCGAACCTGTTGCAATGCATTATTTGCCGCTCGGATTTAATGTTTTTGTGCTTGACTATTCGGTGGCACCGCACCGCTTTCCGTCCCAACTTCTTGAGGTTGCGGCGGCATATGAGTTTATAAAAGAAAATGCCGCAGAATGGAACTGCGACACCGAAAAAATGGGTATTATGGGCTTTTCCGCCGGCGGACATCTTGCCGCCCATTATTCAAACGCTTGGGATATTCCCGAAGTACGCGAAGTTTTTTCGGAAAGTTACCGTCCGTTTGCAAGCGTACTGTGCTATCCCGTTATAACGGCACAGCCCGACATTCGTCACACGGGCAGTTTTGTGAATCTTTTGGGACACGAACCCAATGCCGATGAAATCAACAAATTTTCCTGCGAAAAACTTGTCCGTGACGATACACCTGCCGCATTTTTGTGGCACACCGTCGAGGACAACTGTGTGCCCGTGCAAAGCACACTGCTCTATTCACAAGCACTCGCAAATCATAAAATTCCGCACGAAGTTCATATTTATCCCTACGGTCATCACGGTATGTCCACCGCGGACGAGCAGACAATGGACAACGTTCCTTCTTCGGCGGTTTATGCGCAAAGTTGGCTCGGTTCCCTTAAAAATTGGCTTAAACTGACATTTGAAATATAAACGGCACTTTGTTAAAGACGAAAAAGTGCTTTAGAGGAGTGTTTTAAAATGCTTGAAAAAACAATTATGCTCACCAGTATTGAGGATGTTCGTAATTTTGTCGAATTGGCAAACGAAAAGGCATACGATATTGAACTTATATCCGGAAAATATGTTGTAAACGCAAAATCCATAATGGGTGTCTTCAGCCTTGATCTCACAAAGCCGATTACCATGTTGGCACACTGTGAACACATCGCGGAACTTTCCCGCCAAACCGAAAAATACGCGATCGGAATTAAAAAATAATTCCCCTCCGATAATATCGTTCTAAGCGGCGACGGAGAATCTTGCACGAACACGCAAATGTTCGGTATAAGATTCTCCGTCGCCGTATTTAAGCGTCTTTCTTTTTACTGTACACTCTTGCCGCCGTCTACAAAGATGTTCTGTCCGGTAATATATCTGCCTCCATCCGAGCAAATAAGACTGACTATTCCGGCACAGTCTTCGGGCTCACCGTAAAATCCGAGCGGAATACTGTCGGTCACCTTTCGGGCATATTCGGGATCGGACAGCGCTTCAACATTGCGGTCGGTATAGATAACACCGGGGGCAATATTATTGACCGTGATGCCGTCCTTTGCAAGTTGCAGTGACAATGACTGCATCATATTACTCTGCGCCGCCTTGGTCGCGGAATACACCAACATATCGGGATGGGGTTTGCGTTCCTGCACAGAACCGATTGTGATAATTCTGCCCCAACCGTTTTTCTGCATATGCGGCACTGCCGCCTGAATCATCATAAGAGACGACACAAAATTGCAATTTATCTGGTCGCGGCAATCATCAATATTTATTTGCCGCCACGGTTTTTTATACTGAACCGATGCATTAAGCACAAGCACATCTATACCGCTGATTTTTTTCACAACATCAGCAGCAGATAACGGATCGCGCAAATCGGCGGTAACATATTCCGCTTCACCGCCGTTTTGCTGTATTATATCCACAGTTTGAAGTGTTTTTTCAACATTTGAAGCGCCGTGAACTATTACTTTGTAGCCGTCCTTTGCAAGACGAACGGCTATTGCTCTTCCTATTCCTCTTGAAGAACCCGTAACAAATGCAGTTTTCATATTGTTTCTCCTTCAGTCACGCACAGCGGGTTTGGCATTTTAATATCCGCCGATATAATTTCAGCACCGCTGTCATTTATTTTAAGCACCGAAATGTTGCCGCCCTCGTTTGCGCATATAATATAACCGTCTACGATATCAAAATCCCTCGGTGAATGCCCGCCGCAGGGGGTGCTCCATATAAGTTTTAAATTTTTATCACGAATTTCAAAACAGGAAATGCAATCCGCGCCCCTGTGCGACACATAAAGGCGCCCGCCGTATATGCGTATTGCGGCGGCAGTCGATTTTCCGCTAAAATCAGGTATAGCGGCATAGGTATCAAGCAATGTGAGTATGCCCTTTTCAAATGAGAAAACACTTACGTCATTTGAAAGTTCGTTTACACAATAAACGGTATTACCGTTAAAGCAGAGATGTCGGCATCCGCTTCCCGACGGTACTTTTGCACTTGACACAAAATTCAGTTTGCGGTCATACACAAAGACCGTATCTATGCCGAGGTCGGTGCAGAGGACATATTTTTTATCGAGCGACACCGCCGAAAAATGGGTGTGCGGCGCCTCCTGCCGTTGAGGATTCGGACCGTTTCCCGAATGTGTTGCGATTTTGTCGGGAAACAGTATTACATTTCCCGACAGATAATTAACCGCATAAATATCGCCGTCTTCAACACAAATATGGCACGGAACCGCGCCGTGCGTTGACACCGCCTCGGTTTGATTTATAAATCTTCCGTCAGCGGCAATATCAAAACACACCAACCCGCCGTAATTTGTTTCGGTGTCGGTCTCACGCAACAGCACATATGCCATATTTTCGGATATTACGGTATACATCGGACGGTCAAGTTCGTTCTTTTCGCAAAAAGTCAGTTGGCCGTTATCAAATGTGTAGTGATATATTCCTCCCGCTTTGTCACAGGATGTAAAGTATATGTTTTTCATAATCAAATTTCCACATCAATACGGTTGCTTTCGTTTTTGTGTATACCGAACTCAAATTCGACACCATCAATGTCGGCGGCATATTCGCCGTAGAAACCGCGAAACTCAACATACCCGTTTTTGTCGGTATAAAGTTCGGTTTCGGTAGCCATACCTCGTTTACAAGTTTGCACAACCTTTCGGCGGATTTTTTCGGGGTTAAATCACGGTGGAGCAGACCGCCGCGACAATTATTTTCGTTCCAAACACCGCTTTTGTCATCAAAAGCATAGCCGTCCGGCAAATTCCAATAAACAATACCTTCCATTGCGGGATGACTGAACCAAACGGAATAAAGCATTTCAAGCAAATCCGCCTGCAATTCTTCGTCTTCAGGTGTGTCTCCAAGCGTGGGGATCGTAATCTCCGTAATTTCCAACGGTAAACCGTATTCCGCCAAAACATCAAGTCCCTTTAAAACCGCCGCGGGGTCTACTAAATCCGTGCAATTTCTTATTTCATTTTCATAAGCCGTTTCATCGGCAGCGGTGGCACCTGTATAAATATGATGTTGAACACCTATTTTATCGATTGACACACCGCTTTTGAGGGCATTGTCAATAAGCAGACAATATCTGTGCCACAATCCCTGAGCGGCAATTTCGGCAAGATAATTGCCCTCGTTTATGACCAGTGTTTCATTCGGAAAATATTTACGTGCCAAATTAAATGACCATTCAAGAATATCCGGTTTTTTCACTATAACACTGCCGGTAGCCCACCACCAAACCTGCAACTGCTCGTTTATAACCTCAAACTCTGCCATTCGCCCCGAAAAACGTTCCGAAATCTGCCTGAAACGCTCTTCGTAATATGCTTCCATCTGAGCCATATCTTCCGCGGGAAGCCAGTCGGGAATAAACTTATCGTAAACCAAGCAGTGAAGTTTGGGGGTAATACCATTTTCTTCGCAATATTCCATACAAAGTTCGGGAGCGGGTCTGCGCCAAACTTTGGGACTGTTTTTGTCATAACGCGGCTTACCTTTTTCGGGTTCAAGCCCTTCCCAATAAAACGGCACCGTTGCAAGATTAAAGCACTTTTTAAATTCATTGCGGTATCTGACATTGTATTCGTTTTCCGTAAATTCATCAAGCATAAATATATTTGCACCGAATTTAAAATCGTGCTTCATCTGTTTAATTTTGACCTTTTCCCCACCGATAGGTTTCCCATCGGCATTGGTAAAGCGAATCTTGCAATAACCTTTTCGGTATTTTTCTATATCCTCTTTAACTCTGCCCTGCAAAAGTTCCCGATTTTCTTCGGTGGCTTTCATCCAAATCTTTCTTTTTTCTTTAGAGTCCAACATAAAACTTACCTCAAATCCAATATTTGTTCGGTGTAGAGTATCGATAATTAAAGTGCCGTTTGTGTATCGTTCGGATCGCCGTTGCGGGCGAGGTCATATTCCTTCGACCAATCAAGATCGCGATATCCTTCACCTCGAGGGTCGTTCTTTATCCATTCAACAAGCATATCAAGCATATCCTCGCTCCATGTGTTTTTATCAATTTGAGCGGTTGTGAATTTGCCCTGTCCAATCATTTCAAAACCGAAATCATCCTTAACGTGAGTTTTTGCCGCACCCTCGACAACATCTGCCACAAGATGTGCCGGTATAAACAAAACACCGCCTCCGGCACCGAATACAATATCACCGGGCAGGCACACCGCTCCGCCGAAATTTGTAATACCGTTCCAGTCTTTCATTACAAATTCGCGTATCGGTGTGGGGTCAATTCCGCGATAGTAAATCTGAACATCGGGAACCTGTTTCATCTGTTCGACATCACGCACTCCGCCCCATATAACGGCGCCGCCGTTTTTGGTGCGTTTATGTATCGCTGTAGTGAGGTTGCCACCCAAGAATGTGCCCTTGTAAATTTTATCGTACATATCGCAAACCACAACGTCGCGTTCGTAAAGATTGTCGATTACCCACTGGTTATAGTTCCCGTTTCTGCCGTCTTCGGCACCGCGTGCAAACTGCAGTTCGTGTAAATCGGGACGCGTCGGACAAAAACTGCAGGTGACTGCGCGACCGACCAATTTTCTGCCATCATCGTGAAGTGCTTGCAAAGGGGCAAGCCCACCGCCGACAAACTGATTTTCATATCCCAAAACAAAAATCGGTTTCCAAACTTCTTCGAGTGTCATCCCGTGAAGTGCATCAAGATATTTGTCCGCTACTTTTGGTCTGCCGTCAGGCAGACGTTCACCATTCCAAAGAGGTGTAAGCTGAATGATTTTCTCTCTATCATTGAAGTTCATAATAAACGTCTTCCTTTATAAAGTTACTTGCTTGCCATCTTCATCCAAATTGACGGTATAGGTTTTGCCGTCAACTGTGATCTCATATTCACCGAAGAAGCCTCTGAAATCGATTTTGCTGTCAGCAGAGATTTCAATTTCAAACGAAGTGTTCCACTCTTTATTTATCAGTCTGTCAAGCACGTCATAGGCAGGTTTTCTTGTCATATCAAAGCGTAAAAGTCCACCGCCGCAACGGTTTTCGCCCTCGTTCGAGCCGAGCGGTGCATATGCAGCATAACCATCAACCAAATTCCACCAAACGATGCTCTTCATATTGCGTGTGGCAAACCACGTTTTGTAGAGCTTCTCGACCAAATATGCTTGGATTTCTTCGTTTTCAGGCAACTGTCCGCTTCCGGGAACAGTTATCTCTGAAATGTGCATTGGATAACCGTAGCTGTCATAGATATCCAAAATCTCGACCATCGATTCGGCATTGAGATAGGCTTCACGTGTGCCCCAATTTTCCATACCCTCGGTCGGGGTGAAGACGTGGTACTGCAAACCGATCTCGTCGAACGGCAGTCCGCGACGGATAAACTCTTGAAGTTGCATATTAAATGCCATATATTTGCCCTCTGTGGCATAATCACGCCAAATGGCTTCGTTGGTCTCGTTGAGTATCTTGCGATTGTTCGGAAAATACTTTTCGCCGAACTTTAATCCTACCTCGTCCCAATTTTCGAAAAGTGTTCGGGCGCCGATGCGGTAGTTACTGGCACTTTCGTTGACAATGTCAAAAGATGGGATTTTGTCGGCATATTCGTCGGCTATCTCCTTGAATCGGCGTTCCAAAACAGCTCTTCTTTCTTCTTTGGTATATTTTTCGAGCCATTTCGGAACAAAATGACACCAAGTGAGGCAGTGTCCCTTAGGCTCAATGCCATACTCCTTACAAAATTCAAGGCATGTGTCGGGAGCCGGACGGCGGTAGATAAACTCGCTGTCGGTGCTCATGCGCAAATGACCCTCCTCCGGTTCAAAGTCCGACCAATAGAAGGGGACAACAGCCTGATTAAAGATATTCGCAAATTCTTTTTTGTAAATTTCTTCCTTTTCGGGCTTTTCAAAGCTACCGAGCATAAATGCCGTCGTTCCGAAATAAAAAGCATGCTTTTTCTGCTTTACCGATACTTTTTTATTGGTCTCACCGGAAAGCTTTACCGAAAAATTGCCCTTGCGGTATTTTTCGATGGCTTCGGCATTTCGCTTTTCAAGCTTTTCTTCGTTTTTTAAAAAACTGTTTAAAATAAAGTCTCTGTTCATAAATTTACCTCCTGAAATAAAGGTTTCTTAAAAATAATCACGACCAAATTCTGTCATTTGAAAATTCGGTATTCCAATTATCGGTGGATTCAAAATATCCCGGTATATTGGGGTTTATATGTGCTTTCAGCACTTCTTCGTTCAAATCGTCAAAACCGAGACCCGGCTTTTCGGGCACCTTGATAAAACCGTTTTGGAAGAGCGGATTCGGTATACCCGTAACCATATCCGCCCACCACGGAACATCAACCGAGTGAAATTCAAGTGCCAAAACATTGTGTATTGCCGCCGCAGTGTGAACCGCCGCAAGGCAGGCAACGGGACTTTCTGCCATATGAACGGCGACCGCAACACCGTTTTCATCCGCAATATCTGCGATTTTTTTAAGTTCAAGCGCGCCACCGCAGGTAAGAATATCGGGATGAATAACCGAAACTCCGCCGGCTTTGATAAGCGTTTCAAATCCCTCTTTGAGGTAGATATCCTCACCGGTGCAAACGGGAACGGTAGTTGATTTTTTAAGTCTTACATACTGGTCGGTATACATCCAAGGAACCATATCTTCAATCCACGCAAGATTGTACGGTTCCATACGGCGTGCAAATCGTATGCAATCTTCTACACATATATGTCCGAAATGGTCGATTGCCAGCGGAACATCATAACCGATTACATTGCGAACCTCTTTAACATAGTTTTCAAGATAGTCGAGCCCCTTTTCGGTGAGATGTATACCCGTAAAGGGATGTGCGGTTGTAACAATGGAATAACTTTTGCTGTGCTTTACCATCTCCGCGGTAACACTGCCGCCCTGCACGTTTAAAATATGACTTGCATATTTTTTCATATCATCAATAAATCCCAACGGTGCGTTAAGTGTGCCGGGTTCATCAAGCAAAAGACCGATTCCCAAATCCATTTTGAGAAATGTAAAGCCCATTTCCATTCTTTTTTTAAGAGCAAGCCCCATATCGTGACCGGTGTGTTTGCCGTCAACATCGGTATCGCAATAGACCCGCACTTCGTCACGAAATTTACCGCCCAGCAGTTGGTAAAGCGGCACGCCGTATGCCTTGCCCGCCAAATCCCACAAAGCGATTTCGATACCCGAAACGCCGCCACCCTGACGTGACGGACCTCCGAACTGTTTTATTTTACGAAAAATTTTATCAACATTACAGGGGTTTTCACCGAGGATTCTGCTTTTAAGCATAAGCGCATAGGTCTTGCTCGAGGCGTCGCGCACCTCACCGAAACCGCTTATGCCTTGGTTAGTATCAATACGCAGTATCGTGCAACGCTTTGGCGCGCCGTCAATATCGACAAAGCGCATATCTGTGATTCTTAAATCCGAGGGATTGGAACAGAAATTCATTTTTATTCTCCTTGCAAATTTTATTGTTGACATTTTTGCTAATTGATTTTAAAATCAATTATATAGTAAACATTATCGGCATATTTTTCATCAACAATATTAAGGCATTTGCAAACTATATTACGAAATGGTGTGTAAATATGATACATGACATCGGAGAAATAAAGACATCACGCGGAAATGTTCTGCTTAAAATGTGGATAGTCACCATTGAGGACGGCGCGCGCTCCTTCAGACGGCACAACCACACCCGATTTGAAATATCCACCGTGTTTGATGGACGCGGCACATACACCGTCGGTGAAAAGGAATATCCAATATCCGCCGGAGATGTCTTTGTATTTTGCAGCAACGAACAGCACTGCATTACGGATGTTACAAATGAACTTAAAATACTGAACACCCAATTTGAGCCGTCATACATAAAGTCCGGCGGTTCCGACGGGCTTTCGTCGGAACACCAAAACTTTTGTTTTCATCATTCCGCGAATTTTAAAAGCCGAATTCCCGCCGAACAGGGGGAAAAAATACGTAATTTGCTGTTCGATATAAAGGATGAACTGACTGCAGGCTACGGCGAATATTCCCTTGCAGTGAAATCAAGACTTAATCTTATAATAATTTCGCTCATCCGTGACTTTGCATTTTGTGACGGTGTTACCGATTCGTCCCATACTTTTAAGGATGTTATGAAAGCGATTTCTTATATAGACCGCCACCTGACCGAGCCGCTTTCCCTTGAAAAAATTGCCGATGCGGCGGGCATAAGTCCGACATATTTTTCTTTTCTTTTTAAAAAACTTTGCCATATGAATCTATGGGATTATATCATATCGAAAAGGGTAGAAAAAGCTGCATACCTTATTTGTGACGAAAAAAACGAACAAACCATTCTGCAAATTGCGCTTACCTGCGGTTTCAACAGCACCGCTTCGTTTAACAAACAGTTCAAACGCATCACAGGCCTTACACCCACACGTTACCGCAAAGAGGGGCACGGGATTATAACATATTAACGGCAGTCGTTTTAGACTGCCGTTAATTCAAAGTATAATCAATTCTTTGGGACTTTCGGTAAAATTTCGTATACCGTTTTCCTCTATCAAAACCATATCTTCAATTCTCACACCGAATTTTCCCGCAATATAAATACCGGGCTCAACCGTCATAACGGTACCGCGCACAAGGGGTGTTTTACAGGAAGGACTGCAATTCGGAGATTCGTGAATTTCAAGACCGACACTGTGCCCGAGAGAATGCCCGAAACAGTCACCGTAACCCGCAGCCGCAATTACATCACGGGCTGTTTTGTCGGCATCGCAACCGCGAACCCCCGCTTTAAGAAATTCGAGCGCCGCATTTTGTGCCTTGAGCACGGTGTTGTAGACCGCGCGCTGTTCATCACTTGCAAAACCCACGGCAACAGTGCGGGTCATATCCGAACGGTAACCGTTGACAACGGCACCGAAATCAATGGTGAGAAAATCACCCTCACAAATTTTTCTGTTGGTCGGAACACCGTGCGGCAGTGACGAATTTTCTCCCGATACGGCAATAAAATCAAATGCAACACCCTCACTGCCGAGATTCCGCATATAAAACTCAAGTTCAAGCGCCACCTCGCGTTCGGTTTTGCCGACCTTTATAAAATCAAGGATATGCGCAAAACCCATATCGGTGATTTTCTGTGCTTTTACAATGTTTTGAATTTCGCCCTCGTCTTTTACGGCGCGCATATCATACACAAGGCGGTCTATGCGATTACTGCGTGAAAGTTTAATATCACCGAGCTGCTTTTGCCAGCGAAAAAATTCTTCCACCCCGATAGTTGAAGTTTCTGCAAAAACACGCTTTATTCCCTTTTGATTTAAAAATTCGGGAAGTTGTTTGTCAAACCTATTCATACGAACCGTTTCACAGGTCGTAACGATTTTTTGCGCTTTTTCAAAATACCTGAAATCAATAAAAAAACAGGCGGTGTCTGCGGTGATCACAACGGCACCCGCCGAC
>CAZGRC010000013.1:0-12651 GCA_964528125.1 uncultured Ruminococcus sp. | reverse complement strand
TCAGCAACTTAACTGTAACACAGGATTTCCCATTCGTCACTTCTTTTTTATTCAATTCTGTAACACTTCTATTGTAAACCTACACATATCCTGCAAAATTATTTTATAAAAAGCCTTGCAATATTTGTAGATATGTGGTATAGTAATAACACTGTCGGAGGCATAGCTCAGTTGGTTAGAGTACTTGCTTGACATGCAAGGGGTCACCGGTTCAAGTCCAGTTGTCTCCACCAAATCCCCAAGAACATTAAGTTCTTGGGGATTACTTTTTAGTGCCTTTAGACGTGGCACCTAAATTCCCGCATAAATTATTTTATACAATCAACAGTATCAAGAGCCAAAAGAGAATAGATTTCGCGCTTTCATTTTCACCAACATACATTCCGAGAACCTCTTTGATTCCGTCCATATTGATGCCTATGGCTATGTATACCGCTTTTTTAATAATTCTGCCCTCACAGCGCACATTGTAATGTATCGCATCCATAAAGACTACGGCATAAATGCTCTCAAGCGGTCGCTGCTGCCATTCCTTTACCACAGGCAGAATTTTGTCCGTAATACGGCTGACAAGGCTCTCCGATACCGCTAAGCCATATATATCCTCGATATGCGAAGATATATCGTTGGTGGTCATACCCTTTGTGTACATTGATATGATTTTTTCTTCTATATCTCCGCTGAGGGTTGTTTCGTTTTTCTTGACTGGCTGTGGCTCAAATTCACCGTTTCGGTCACGGGGAATAGCTATTTCAACCTCTCCGGCACCGGTTTTCATTGTCTTTCGGCTGTAGCCGTTTCTACTGTTTTCGGTGGTTTACACAAGAACGGAAAAAGTCTCGAACTCACACCTACGGTGGTCAATAAACTGATTGAACGCATAGAAATTCACAACAACGAGAAAAAGCATTCTCACAACAATGTAAAAGTAGATATCTATTTTACCGCTATCGGACTGTTCGATATTCCAACGGAACAAGAATTGTTACGAACGGTTGAAAAACTGCAAGAGCAAAAACAAACCATATCTAAATCGGCATAAAGAAAAAGGGTGTAACCCCATCATTCTGAGGTTACACCGCATTTTCTAAAATACTTCCTTATTCACCCGGAGCATTTACGGTGCGGGATTTTGTTTTTATCCGAATTTCCGCATTTTGGGAAATGGTTTTGCTGTGCAAAACCGACTGTAATGTACTTGATTTTGCAGAATGCCGCAACAAAAGGCAATGCCGAAATATAAAAATATTGAAAATATATCGGTTTGGTGGTATTATATATTATAATGGATTAGTATGTACGTTTTGAAAAGGGGGAAGTTTTACGGCGTTTAAAAAATGGTCGGTCGGTCATCCCGACCGCGGACTTGCCAAAGTTATGGCAGAGGAATGTGATGTTGACCCGTTTGTTGCGCTTATCGCCTGCGGTCGAGGCGTGACCGACAGCTCCGAACTGGAACAGATGCTTTGCGAAGAACCGCTTTTGTGTGACCCGCGAGAACTTCCCGACATTAAAAAAGCGGCCGAATACATAAACCGTGCGATTGTCGAGGATAAGCTGATTGCGGTCTTCGGAGATTATGACTGTGACGGTGTTATTGCAACCGCCGTTATGGCAGAATATTTCAAGTCGCGCCATGCACGTGCGATTACATATATTCCCGACCGTGAACGCGAGGGATACGGTATGAACCGCGGTGCTATAGATAAACTTCACGCAATGGGCGCGGAACTTATTGTTACGGTGGACAACGGCATTGCCTGTTCGGATGAAATTGCCTATGCAAATGAACTCGGCATAGCCACCGTTGTTACAGACCATCATCTTCCGCCGGAAACTTTGCCCGATGCGGTTGCGGTTGTTGACCCGCATATAGCGGGCAGTGCGGCGGGATTTCGCGAAATATGCGGTGCAGAGGTTGCATTTAAACTTATCTGCGTGGCAGAGGACAAAGAACCCGAAGAACTGTTGCCGCTTTATGCCGATATGCTCTGCATTGCGGTTATTGCCGATGTGATGCCGCTTATAAACGAAAACCGTTCGGTTGTTAAAGAGGGGCTTCGCAAACTGAAAACTTCCCCTCGGGCGGGACTTCAGGCGCTTATGAGCGCTGCCGCGCTTGACCGTGCGAACATAAATGCGGGCAGGGTGGCATTCGGTTTGGCACCGCGCATAAATGCTGCAGGCAGAATGGGTGATGCATCACGCGCGCTGAGACTTATGTTGTGCGACGGAATAAAAGAAGCACTGGATCTTGCAAACGAACTTGACTGTGAAAATACCCGCCGTCGCGAAAACGAAAAGACAATATATGAACAGGCGCAACTTCAGATAGAAAATGAGGGGCGTGCATATGACAGGGTCATTGTGGTGAGCGGTGAAAACTGGCATATGGGTACCGTCGGCATAGTTGCTTCGAGAATAACCGAAAAATACGGCAGACCGACCGTGGTTATTTCGGTCAAAGACGGTGAAGCACACGGTTCGGGACGCAGTATAAAAGGATTCCACCTTTATGACGCGCTGTGTGCGTGTAAGAAAACTCTTACCCGTTTCGGCGGTCATGAACTTGCCGCAGGGGTGAGCCTTGAGCCCGAAAAAACCGAGGATTTCAGGCGCGCAATAAACGCATATGCGCTGACACGGGAACCCGTTGTGTCGGAACTCTGCCTTGATTTCAAACTTAATCCGGCGTCAATGTCGGTGGATATGGTTCACGCAGTAAAAGAACTTGAACCTTTCGGATTCGGCAACCCCGCGCCGATATTCGGTATTTTCGGGGTTAAACTGGAAAAAATAAATCCAATCGGCGCAGGAAAACACCTTAAACTTCTCTTTTCAAAGGGTGCTAATCTTTTTCAGGCGTTGCTTTTCGGAATGCCACCCGATCGATTTGCTTTCAGATGCGGTGATGTTCTGGATGTTGCCGCAGTGCTGGAAATCGATAATTACCGCGAAACCGAAACCCTTTCGGTGCAGATAAAGGACATTCGTATGAGCGGCACCGACGATTCAAAACTTTTTGAGCAGATTGTGGCATATGATGACTATAAATCAGGGGCGGATTGCAACTCCGACAAACTTTTTCCCACACGGGAAGAGGTCGGTGCGGTTTATAAAACCTTGCTCGGCGGCGCGGTTACCGCAGAGCGAATGAAACAACTGTTTTTGAACAGTTTCGGTTTCGCCAAAACACAGATTGCCGTTGACGTGCTTTGTGAACTGGGATTGGTAAGCAATGTTAACGGAATACTTTCGGCGCCGAGGGGTGCTCCGAAAACCGATCTTATGTGTTCGGAAATTTATAAAAATCTTTACGAAAGGACTGAAAAACGGTGAAAGCGGAAGAACGGCGGGATTATAACGACCTTGTCGCCGCAATGGAAGCGCAGGGCGGAAAATACGATACGGAACTTATAAGACGTGCGTTTGAACTTTGCGTACAAAGTCACGACGGGCAAAAACGCTGGACAAACGAATCGTATTATATCCATCCGTACAATGTCGCAAAGATAATTATAACCCTCGGTATGGACAGTCAGTCGGTTGCGGCGGCACTTTTGCATGATGTGGTTGAAGATACCGATGTTACGGTTGAGCAGGTAAAGAAAATGTTCGGTGACGAGGTTGCTTTATTGGTTGACGGTGTTACCAAAATAAGCCGACTTTCTTTTACTTCAAAGGAACAGCAACAGGCGGAAAGCCTCAGAAAAATGCTTATCGCGATGGGTAAGGATATCAGGGTAATCATTATCAAGTTGGCAGACCGCCTTCACAATATGCGCACACTTGACGCAATTCCCGACCAAAAACAGCGGGATAAATCGCTTGAAACGCTGGAAGTTTACGCACCTATTGCGCACAGGCTCGGAATCCGTTCTGTGAAAGAGGAACTTGAAGACCTTGCGATAAAGCACCTTGACCCCATTGCTTATGCCGAAATAGAAGAACTCTTGAAGGTGAGAAAAAATTTCCGAGAACAGATTCTCGAAGACATTAAAAGCAGGATAGAATCCAGACTTCAAGAAGAAATGCCCAATGTTCAGATGTCTTTTCAGGGACGTGTGAAGTCAATACACGGTATCTACCGAAAAATGTATTTGCAGGGTAAGGATTTTGATGAGATATACGATGTTTACGCTATACGCATAATCACAGATACGGTTGCGGACTGTTATAACATACTCGGTATAATGCACGATATGTTCCGACCGATACCCAACCGTTTTAAAGACTATATTTCGACACCGAAGCCGAATATGTACCAATCGCTTCACACCACCGTTATCAGTCGTGAGGGTGTGCCGTTTGAAATACAGATACGAACCTTTGAAATGCACCACACCGCCGAATTCGGTATAGCGGCGCACTGGAAATATAAAGAGGGTATCACCGACAACAACCGCAAGATGGATGAACGCCTTGTGTGGATAAGGCAGATACTTGAAAATCAGGATTCAACCGGTGATGCTTCCGAAATTGTGCGCAGTATAAAGGTTGACCTTTCACAAGAGGATGTTTTTGCGGTTACCCCTAAAGGCGATGTTATAAATCTTCCCGTAGGTTCCACTATAGTCGATTTTGCATTTGCGATACATTCGCAGGTGGGTATACGTATGGTGGGTGCCAAGGTGGACGGAAAAATTGTACCCATTAACCGACAACAACCGCAAGATGGATGAACGCCTTGTGTGGATAAGGCAGATACTTGAAAATCAGGATTCAACCGGTGATGCTTCCGAAATTGTGCGCAGTATAAAGGTTGACCTTTCACAAGAGGATGTTTTTGCGGTTACCCCTAAAGGCGATGTTATAAATCTTCCCGTAGGTTCCACTATAGTCGATTTTGCATTTGCGATACATTCGCAGGTGGGTATACGTATGGTGGGTGCCAAGGTGGACGGAAAAATTGTACCCATTAACCACGAGGTAAAAACGGGTGAGGTTATCGAGATACTCACCACCAATCAAAGCGCTCACGGTCCCGCGCGCGATTGGCTTAATATTGCCGTTACCAATCAGGCAAAGGCGAAGATTCGCTCTTGGTTTAAAAAAGAACGCCGCACCGAGAATATTGCCGCGGGCAAACTTGAACTTGAACGCGAACTCAAGCGCAACGGCATAACCTTTACCGATTCCGAATTTTCGCAAATTCTGGACGAACTTTTGATTAAACTGAAAATAAACGATGCGGACGAGTTTTTTGCCGCGCTAGGATACGGCGGTCTTGCACTGACCAAGGTTATGCCCAAACTTCGTGACGAGTATAACAAACGGCAGAATGTCGGTAAAGTTCCGGAGATTGTCGAGATTAAACCCCACCGTTCACATTCGTCAGACGGTGTTGTTGTCGAGGGCATAGACAACTGCCTTGTAAAACTTTCAAAATGCTGTGCACCGCTTCCCGGTGATGAAATTATCGGATTTATAACGCGCGGTCACGGTGTTTCCATTCACAAGCGCGATTGCAACAACGTTCCGCACGATATATCCCGTGCATCGGAACCCGACCGTTGGATACCGGCGCACTGGGACAGTGTCAGAACCGATAGCTTTATATCCACATTGCAGATATCCGCCATTGACCGTGAGGGACTTTTGGTTGAGATTATGACCGCCGTTCAAAATATGCGCGTTGCGGTACATTCGGTAAATGCGCGTCAGGTAAAGGGCGGCAACAGCGTTACGACACTCACACTCAGCGCAGAAAGCGTTGAACATTTAAGAAGTATTATTACAAGACTTGAAAAGCTTCAGGGCGTTTTCAATGTTGAAAGGATAAATCAATGAAAGCGGTTATACAAAGGGTTACAGATGCTGCAGTGCGTGTTGACGGTGAAACCGTAGGCAGTTGCGGTAAAGGTTATATGGTACTGCTCGGCGTGACCGAGAATGACACCAAAGACGAAGCCGAACTGTTGGCGGCAAAAACGGCAAATTTGAGGGTGTTTTGCGACAGCGACGATAAGATGAATCTATCGGTGCTTGATGTCGGCGGCGAGGTGCTTGTGATTTCGCAGTTTACACTCTGCGCAGACACCAAAAAGGGAAACCGCCCCTCTTTCATTCACGCAATGGAGCCTGTCACGGCAAAGGAACTTTACGAATATTACTGTGAAGCACTTCAAAATGCGGGTATAAAACATATAGGCAGAGGGATATTCGGCGCGGATATGAAGGTGTCTCTTACCAATGACGGTCCCGTTACCGTAATACTCGATACCGATACATGGAAAAAGGGCGGAGACAAGCAATGACCGTTAAAACAACAGTTTTGGGCGGTGCATTTGCTTCAAACTGCCATTTGATAGAGAGTGAAAATTCGGCAGTGGTTGTAGACCCCGCCGAATACTGCGATACGGTGTTTGAGTTTTTAAATTCAAACGCCGACAAAGAGCGACTCATACTTTTAACACACTGCCATCTTGACCATATTTGCGGTGCGGGAATACTGCGCGAAAAGACGGGTGTTAAAATTGCCATCGGTGAAAAAGATGCCGCGGGTACTTTAGATACAAGGCTGAGTCTTTCCGACCTTTTCGGCGGCAACCACATTCCGTTTGAAACGGATATAAAACTTGCAGACGGCGAGCGGTTTAATGTGGGAAATCTTCAATTTGAGGCGATTGAAACACCGGGGTGTTAAAATTGCCATCGGTGAAAAAGATGCCGCGGGTACTTTAGATACAAGGCTGAGTCTTTCCGACCTTTTCGGCGGCAACCACATTCCGTTTGAAACGGATATAAAACTTGCAGACGGCGAGCGGTTTAATGTGGGAAATCTTCAATTTGAGGCGATTGAAACACCGGGGCACACCGTAGGCGGTATGTGCTATTTTACGGAAAATTGCCTTTTCAGCGGAGACACGCTTTTTGCGGGCTCGGTGGGTCGCACCGATTTTTACGGCGGCAGTCACAAAACGCTTATTCAAAGTCTGCAAAAACTTATAAAAAAACTTGATGACGGAGTAACGGTTTATGCGGGTCACGGACCAAATACCGCAATCGGTCGTGAAAAACGCGAAAATCCGTATTTGAGGGTATATGAAACTTTGTAATATAGGACACGGATTCGATTATGAACTTGAAAAGTTGGTTCGGATATTTTTGCCGTTTGAAAAAATTTCCGTGCTTCATGAATTTTGCGATGATGAACGGCTTGCCGTGTGCAGGCGCGACGGCAAACGCCTTTCGGCATCGGTGAAACTTGACGGCAGGAATGCCGAAAGATTTGAAAACCGTGAAAACTGCGACGATCAAACCGCCGAGCGTATTCTTGCGGTAATGCTTTACGAATGTTTTGCCGAAATTATAGGCTACCGTCCGAAATGGGGTATACTCACGGGCGTGCGACCGGCAAAACTCTATTCAAAACTTTCGCGAACTTTGGGTGAGGATGCGGCAAAACGCTATTTTTCAAAGGAACTTTTGGTTAGCGACGGCAAAATTTCCCTTTGCGGCGAGGCGGTCGCCGGCGAAGAAAAAATCACCTCGTTTTCCCGCCCCGATTCATACAGTCTTTATCTTTCGGTACCTTTTTGCCCGACACGCTGTGCATATTGCTCGTTTGTTTCACATTCGATAGACAAGGCGAAAAATATGATACCGCGATATGTTGAACTTTTGTGCAAAGAAATTGAGTACACCGCAGAAATTGCGCGTGATTTGGGACTTCGCCTTGAAACGGTGTATATGGGCGGCGGTACACCCACTACACTTACAGCCGAACAAATAGACACGGTGCTCGGCACGGTGCGTTCAAACTTTGATATGTCATATGTGCGCGAGTTCACGGTTGAAGCGGGCAGACCGGATACCGTGACAAACGAAAAACTTGCCGCAATAAAGAATAACGGTGTCACACGTATAAGCATAAATCCCCAGACCATGAACGATGCCGTGCTTGAAGAAATCGGGCGAAAACACACTGCGGCAGATACCGAAAAAGCGTTTAGAACGGCGCGCGATATGGGATTTGACAATATAAACACCGACCTTATCGCGGGGCTTCCGCTTGACACTCTTGACAGTTTCAAAGACACTCTTAAGCGTGTGCTGGCACTTGACCCCGAAAGTGTTACGGTTCATACCCTTGCAATGAAACGTGCGGCGGCACTTTCAACCGACAGCCGTTTGCCCGAAGCCAAAATGGGTGAAACCGCCTCCGAGATGGTTGATTTTGCGCGGGACACTTTGACGAAAAACGGTATTTTGCCGTATTATATGTATCGGCAGAGCAAAACGGTTGGGAATCTTGAAAATGTGGGTTATGCCAAACGTGGGTATGAAGGACTTTATAATGTGTATATTATGGATGAAACCCATACAATACTTGCCTGCGGTGCTTCGGCTGTAACGAAAATGCGTGCGCCGAAAGTAACCGCTATTGAGCGGATATTCAATTTTAAATATCCGTATGAGTATATTGACCGTTTTGAAGAACAGATACAGCGAAAGCAGGGAATTCGTGCTTTTTATGACAAATACCCTTGCGGGAACGAGTGACGGGAAAATGTCCAAACAGGGTCTTTCACAGCGGTTTAACATAGGAACATAAGCATTTTTGATATACAAAATTCGCACTTTAGCGGCAGAACGGAGGAAGTTTAAATGAAAAAAGAACTTAAAATAGGTGTTGTGGTGGCAGACAGCGAGGAATTTGCACCGCTTAAAGAAGAAGCAACGGAAATCGGATGCACGCCGTATAATCCACTTAAAAAAGACGGTGTCAGATTCATTTTTGAAAACGGAGCCGAGATTCTTGCCGTGCTTTGCGGAGTCGGAAAAGTGAATGCCGCCGCCGTTACCGCAGCGTTGCTTGCTGACGGATGTGATATTATACTCAACTACGGTCTTTCGGGCGGGATAAGCGGTGTTCGCCGTGGTGAGACCGTGATTGCCGACCGTTTTATGGAGCATGATTTCGACCTTACGCCATTGGGTTATAAACCCTGTGAAAAACCGGATCAGAAATATATCTATAATGCGGACAGGCGTTTGGTTTCGGCATTTCGCCGTGCAATACCCGAAATAAAGTCGGGAACCGCCGTTTGCGGCGACCGTTTTATATGCAGTGAAAAGGACAGAATTTTCTTTAAAGAAAATTTTGATGCCATGTCCTGTGATATGGAAACCGCCGCAATAGCAAGTGTTTGCGATATGAGAGATGTGCCGTTTGTTTCGCTTCGCCGTATCTCGGATGATGCCGGTGATGAGGCGGATTCTGCCTACCGCGATATGAATGCTACCGGCAACGCCGCCCTTTCGGAACTGTTTTTTGACGGACTTTGTTCGGTAATAAACGATTTTGGAGGCACAAAGTGATGGCACAACAAAAAAGGAAAGAGCAGAGTTTTGAATACGGTGCAAGCATATTGCTGTTGGCAACCGTTTTGGTAAAGGTTATCGGTATGGTCTTTAAAATACCGCTTTCCTCACTTATAGGCGACCTCGGTTTCGGATATTTTTCTTCTGCATATGACCTGTTTAATCCGATTTACACCATTGCCATGGCGGGTTTACCGATTGCGGTTTCACGCGTTGTGGCGGAACATATGACAAATCGGAGCTTTTGCGATGTACACAGCACACTTAAAATCACACGCAAACTGTTTCTTATAACGGGGCTTACGGGTTTTGCGCTTATGCTGGCGCTTATATATCCGTATGTCAGGATGACAGATGAAACCGGTAAAACCATATACAGCCTTTTTGCAATAGCACCCTCATTGCTTTTTTGCTGTGTAATGTCCACCTACAGAGGATATTATGAGGGACTTCGCAATATGTACCCCACTGCGATATCCAATATCATCGAGGCGCTCGGGAAACTGATACTCGGTTACGGATTTGCTTTTGCCGTGATGAAGATAAGCGGAAATGTCGCATATGCGGCGGCTGCCGCCGCATTCGGTATAACGGTCGGCACAGTGGCATCTGCCGGATATCTTAAAATCAGACACCGCCTGAAAGGTGACGGTATTACCCCGGCGGAACTTGCGGAAAGTCCATCGCCGGAAGATACGAAAAAAGCAACCAAGGCAATTATAATGATTGCAATTCCCGTTGTGCTTTCCTCGTTGGCAAACAGCATTGCCACCCTTGTCGATGTTACAATGGTAAAGTGGCAACTTTCCAATCTTATGGAAAACCATGCCGATACAATAAGGGAAATGTATGCCGCATCGATTGCCGATTATAATAAAACCGCCAAAGAAATACTGACGGATAAGGCGATTCCCACCTTCCTTTACGGAGTGCGCAGTAAGGCATTTACACTTTACAATCTGGCGCCCAGTATAACTTCGGCGCTGGGTGTCGGTGCACTGCCAGTTTTGGCATCTTCTTGGGTAAAAAAAGACAAGGCACTTGTTAAGGGCAACCTTGAATCTATGTTTAAAATGACAGCCATTGTCGCCATGCCGGCGGGATTCGGATTTATGTTTTTAAGCCGCGGTGTAATGGGACTTCTTTACAGCGGTACGGCATCGGTTGAAATCGGCGGAAAAATGATGGTGATTTACGGTTTTGCCGCAATCTTCGCAGGGCTTGCCGTTCCGATGACCAGTATGCTACACGCCGTTAAAAAACAGGTTGCCGCTGTGCGTAATGTCGCAATCGGCGCGGCGATAAAGGTTATAATAAACTTTATGTTTGTAAGCATTCCGTCGGTCAATATAATCGGTGCGGCCGTCGGTACACTTGCGGGGTATATATTTGTTTTTGCGGCGCATATGATAACGCTTATACGTCATACGGGTGTAACGCCGAATCTTTGGAAATCGCTCGGAAAACCGCTTGTCGCGGCGATAGGTTGCGGTATTGCGGCATACTTTATGTCTTTTATCGGAGATTCGAGGATAATAACACTTGCGGCAATTGCCGTTGCGGCGGTGGTCTATTTTGCACTTCTTGTTGCAATGAACGCCTTTGAAGAAGCCGATGTTTTGGCACTCCCCAAGGGCGAAAAGTTATTAAAAGTGCTTGTAAAATGCAAAATCATACGCCAAATGCACTAAAATTTAAGAAAAATTCTTTGATATTTAACAAAAATTCTAATCTGAACTAAAATCTATTGATTTTTTGTTTTTTATATGGTAAATTTATATAGTACGATTCGGACAGGTTGTGTTTTTTTAAATATAATTAGGTTCGGTCGGAAAAGCATTCAGCGGTTTTTGAACCCGTACATTCGTTGTTTCGGGGAATGCCGTGAGAAAAATATTTTTTGGAGGTTCTTAAAATGAACAAAGCAGAATTAGTTGCAGCAGTTGCCGAGAAGGCAGACATTTCTAAGAAAGACGCAGAAAAGGCAGTAGCCGCCGTTATCGATTCGGTTGTTGATACTCTTAAAGCCGGCGATAAGGTTCAGCTTATCGGCTTCGGTACTTTTGAGATTCGTGAGCGCGCCGCAAGAACCGGCATCAACCCCCAGACCAAAGCAACCATCGAGATTGCCGCATCCAAGACTCCTGTTTTCAAAGCAGGTAAAGCTTTCAAGGATGCCATTGCGAAGTAATTAAAAAATTACCGTTGTTGAGCCGTCCGCTAAGGGCGGCTCTGTTTTTTGAGGTGATCGGTATGAGGCTTGACAAGTATTTAAAGGTATCGCGCCTTATAAAGCGAAGAACCGTTGCAAACGAAGCCTGCGATGCGGGCAGGGTCAGCGTTAACGGCAAGGTTGCACGTGCGTCGCTTGAAGTTAAGGTCGGAGATATAATAGAAATCTCTTTCGGAACGCGCAATGTTAAACTGCAGGTGACCGAGGTTGCCGAAACCGTCCGCAAAGACGATGCCGCACTTTTGTATAAGATAATATAAATTCAAGGTAATATGAATTTAAAATACGCACTCCGAATATATTTTAATAAGTATATTTGAAGGGGTGCGTTTGCTTTGGAAGAAAAGGTATACACAGAACAGAGCATAATAATAGAAAATCGAAAAAAACTGAATATTTCGGGTGTGAAAGATGTGCTTTCCTTTGACTATGAAACCCTCTTGCTTGACACCTCGCTCGGCAAACTGACCGTTAAGGGCGAGGAACTGCATATAATCAGTTTTAACAACGATAACGGAAATCTTACCGCAGAGGGCAAGGTGCATGCCGCGGTGTATATGTCCGACGGTAAAAATTCGGGCGGATTTGTGTCGCGACTTTTCAGATAACTATGTGGGAAATAAATATAAACGACCAAATAGCCACATTTTTGTGGTCATTGGTATTGGGCGTTACGGTCTGTCTGCTGTATGATATATTCAGAGCTTTAAGAAGTGCGGTGAAACATGGAGCGGCGGCGGTCTTTGCGGAAGATATATTTTTTTGGCTGTTGGCGGCGTTTATGAATTTTGTGTTTTTAATGGGACGAACCGGCGGCGGACTTCGCGGTTATGTTTTTATCGGTGAAATAATCGGATTTTGGGCACTGCGTTTCACGCTTTCGCGAGGGTTTGTTTTTATACTTTCGCGAATAATAGGTTTTTTTGCGAAACTTCACCGCACCGTCAGCGGAAAAGCCGCCGATTTTTTATGGCTTACGGGGCGCTTTTCGGTGAAGTTTTTCGCCTTTTTGATAAAAAATTTAAAAAGAGTAAAAAAACTCTTGAAAAGTAGGGATAAGTTGTTGTATACTAAAGCAAACAATGATGGAG
>CAZGRC010000012.1:1411-12778 GCA_964528125.1 uncultured Ruminococcus sp. | reverse complement strand
ATTATCAGTCGTGTTTTCTGAAACCGCGACGGTTGCCGCCCTTTCTTCTGTCACGTTCGGGTTCCTCGTCGGCACCCTCTTCGACAACCGCACCGTTGACCTCAACAAGGGCGTCACGGCGTGAAAGGTTTATTCTGCCCTGATCGTCAATTTCGGTAACCTTAACAAGCACCTGATCTCCGACCGAAACAACATCCTCAACCTTTTCAACGCGCTTAACATCCAACTTGGAAATGTGTACAAGTCCCTCTTTCCCGGGTGCAATCTCCACAAAGGCACCAAAGGTCATCAAACGGGTAACCTTACCGCTGTAAACCGCACCGATTTCGGGGTCATTTGCAATAAGTTCGATAATGGATACCGCCTGTTTTGCCTTTTCAATATCAAGACCTGCAACAAAGACGTGACCGTCTTCCTCAATAGTGATTTCACAACTGCACTGTTCTTGAATGGACTGGATAACCTTACCCTGCTTACCGATAACATCACCTATTTTATCAGGGCTGATTGTTGTGGTTAGCATCTTGGGTGCGTACTTTGAAAGTTCGGTGCGCGGTTCGCTTATAACAGGAAGCATAACCTCATCCAAAATATATACACGTGCCTTGTGTGTCTTTGCAAAAGCTTCCTTAATGATTTCGGGAGTAAGACCGTGTACCTTAAGATCCATTTGTATCGCGGTAATACCCTTATGTGTACCCGCTACCTTAAAGTCCATATCACCGTAGAAATCTTCAAGACCCTGAATGTCAACCATGGTCATAAAGTCGCCGTAAACGCCTTCGTCACCGGTTATAAGACCGCAGGAAATACCCGCAACCGGTGCCTTTATAGGAACACCAGCCGCCATAAGTGCAAGTGTTGAACCGCAGATAGAGCCCTGTGAAGTGGAACCGTTAGAAGAAAGCACCTCCGAAACAACACGAATGGCATAGGGAAATTCCTCAACAGACGGTATTACGGGCAGCAGTGCGCGTTCCGCAAGAGCGCCGTGACCGATTTCGCGACGTCCGGGACCGCGTGACGGCTTGGTTTCACCGACAGAATACGACGGGAAATTGTAGTGATGGATATAACGCTTTTGGGTATCCTCGTCAAGACCGTCAAGTTTCTGTGCTTCACTTACAGGTGCCAGTGTTGCAATCGAAAGAACCTGTGTTTGACCACGGGTGAACATACCCGAACCGTGTGTACGGGGAAGCAGGTCAACCTGCGCGGCAAGCGGACGGATTTCGTCAATACCGCGACCGTCAACACGCTTGTGCTCATTTTTGAGCCAGTTTCTTACAACGTGCTTCTGAACAAGATACATAATCTCGTCAATCTTGGTTTCACAGCCCTCAAAACGCTCGTCAAACTTTTCGTGAACTGCGGCGTATATCGGAAGAAGTGCCGCATCGCGGACATTCTTATCGTCGGTATCAAGAGCACGTTTAACATCTTCTATGCAGAAGTTTTCGATTTCTTCAAGAACAGCGGGGTCAGGATCGCTCGACTCGAAAGTAAACTTTTCTTTACCGATATCGTCAACAATGGTGTTGATAAACTTAACGATTTCCTTATTTACCTCGTGACCCGCCATAATGCAGTCAAACATAAGGTTGTCGTCAATCTCGTTAGCACCGGCCTCGATCATTGCAACAAGGTCGGCAGTGGAAGAAACGGTGAGGTTAAGGTCGGTCTTTTCACGCTGTTCAAGTGTGGGGTTGATAACAATTTCACCGTCAACAAGACCGACAGATGTGCTTGCAATCGGACCGTCCCACGGAATATCCGACACTGCAATTGCGGCGGATACACCGATAGCGGCGGTGATTTCGGGTGAGCAGTCTGGGTCAACCGACATAACGGTTGCCACAACCGAGCAATCGTTGCGCATATCTTTCGGGAAAAGCGGACGAATCGGGCGGTCAATGCAACGTGAAGACAGGATAGCTTTCTCGCTTGCCCTACCCTCACGGCGTTGGAACGAACCGGGAAAACGACCAACCGAATACATTTTTTCCTCAAAATCAACCGAAAGCGGGAAGAAATCCACGCCCTCACGGGGCTTTGCCGAAGCGGTCACCGTACAAAGAACGCAGGTTTCACCGTAGCTTGCCATAAAGGCCGCATTTGCAAGTTGCGCCATTTTACCGGTTTCAAGTTTAAAAGGACGGCCTGCAATGGTGGTTTCATAAACCTTGTAGTTTTCAAACATTTTCTTTTTTCTCCTTTTTCTTTTTGCGGGAGAATCACATTTAGCAATAAATCCGAAACCTCGATATCCAAGATGCCCGATTTACCGCTAAAGGGTGATTTTCCCCCGCGTTTTTAATACTAAAATCAACAACAGGGCGAACCGCCGTACAATGCCGTTCGCCCTTGTTTGTTTTTTTACTTACGAAGACCTAACTTCTTAACGATAGCACGGTATCTTTCGATATCAACTTTTTGAAGATAAGCGAGAAGATTTCTTCTGTGACCTACCATTTTGAGAAGACCGCGACGTGAATGATGGTCTTTCTTGTGGATTGCAAGGTGAGCATTAAGTTCGTTAATGCGATTGGTGAGAAGAGCAATCTGAACTTCGGGAGAACCGGTATCACCCTCGTGAGTTGCATAGGTTTCGATAATCTGCTGTTTCAACTCTGCTGTCATTTTTTTCACTCCTTTTAAAAATATTGTCCGCCGTATTCCGAGCCAAAGGTCTTTGAGTGCTCCGAGCAAGTCGGCAGTCGCCAAGAGCACAGAATACGGTAGCGTAATTGATTATATCACAGTATATCAAAAAAGTAAAGCACTTTTTTAAGACATAAAAAATTAAATTTACGAATAATTCACATATTTGTGGCACAAATGTAATAAAATCATTTTAAAGTAAAATTCAGAAATACAGCAAAGGACAGATATATATGGACGAATTCAATTTTAACGGAAACAACGACTCGCAGGTTTCACCGACACCGCAAAACTCACCCGACACGGAAAACCCATCGGGCACGGTCTCGGGTTTTGATTCGGTAAACGGCGAACTCACCTCAACACAGAACGGCGCGGGCTATACCGTAACTTCCGAGGGCGGATATTACACCAAACCAAAAAGCGAAATCATACAGGACGAAGTTTTTGTCCGCGAAGAACCCACTCAGCCACAGGGTCAAAACTCCTATACCGCTCCCCCGCCATACAACCCCCAACCGCAAAACGGATATGCCGATTATGCCCCGAATCCATATACAAATTCTCCCAAAAAATCGGCAAAAAAGGGTGTCAGCGTGTGGGTTGTAATACTTGCCTGTCTGATTTCGGCAGTAATCGGCACTTTTGGCGGCAGCGCGGCGGCAATAATCACTTCCCGCTCGCAGTCTTCCTCACATTCAAACAACACTGCAAACAACGGTGCCAATACCACTGTTAAAATAAATGTTGACGAAACGGTTGATTCCGCGGCACAGGCAGTTGCCAAAAAAGCGACAAAAAGTGTTGTCGGAATACGCACAACCACTTCGGTTATGAGTTTCTTCGGCGGCAGCAGCGAATCCACCGGAGAAGGTTCCGGCGTTATATACACCGAGGACGGATATATAATCACCAATTACCACGTGATTTCCAGCGTTATCGAATCAAGCAATTCTTCAAAAATCGAAGTTTTCCTCGAAAGCAATCAAAGCGAGCCCTATCAGGCAACCGTTGTCGGCTACAACATTTCCTCTGACCTTGCGGTTATAAAAATCGATGCCGACGGGCTTCCCGCAATGGAAATCGGTGATTCCGACGAACTGAACGTCGGTCAGTATGTAATCACAATCGGCAATCCCGGCGGTCTTGAATTTATGGGCAGTGTCACCTACGGAATCATAAGCGGACTCAACCGCTCGGTTTCGACCACACAAAATGTCGAACTCATCCAAACCGATGCCGCCATAAACCCCGGAAATTCGGGAGGAGCTCTCCTTAATACACAAGGTCAGTTAATCGGCATCAACAGCTCGAAAATCGTTTCCGAAGAATATGAGGGTATGGGGTTTGCGATTCCCGTAAATACCGTAAAAGAAAAATGCGACCGCATAATTTCCCGTGAAAACGAACCCGAACCCTATGTTGGAATAACCATCAGCGAAAAATACACCGCGCAAATACTTCAGTATTACGGTTATCCCGTCGGTGCCGTTGTTTTAAGTGTTGACGAAGGCAGTCCGGCATACAGCGCAGGCATCCGCCGCGGTGATATCATAACCAAGTTCAACGGCACTGAAATCAACGATTATACTATGTACGGCGACCTGCTTAACGATTGCGAGCCCGAAGAAACCGTTGCGGTAGAGATCTACCGTTCCGGCAGAACCTATTCCGTAAATGTTAGGCTGGGTTCAAATAACGCAAACTGATATAAAGTCTCACAACACGAAAAACATCGTGCTGTGAGACTTTTTAAAACTCAATCCGATTTTTTATCTCTTGCGATTTCCTTATGCTTTTACAGCATTTTTTACAGTTTAATGACGTGATTTGCCCTTTGAAAGTGTAAAATGTAAATATTTTATGAAGCTGTAAAAAAACACTTGCAAAAACGCGACATACTGTGTATAATAATAGTGTACTAAACAGTGCTCACCCGAATATCGCGGGGTAGAGCAGATGGTAGCTCGTCGGGCTCATAACCCGGAGGTCGCAGGTTCAAGTCCTGTCCCCGCAACCAAAAATCCCGTTCTCATAAGAGGATGGGATTTTACTTTTTAACTCCTACTATTTTTTAAAACAAAGGACTACTGATTTATGAAAGCAGATGCAATAATTTTCGACAAAGACGGAACACTCCTCGATTTTGACGCTTTTTGGGTAACGGTTACCAAAAAAGCTCTCGCGGATGTCCTCGCGCACTTCAAGGAGCCCGATGTTCCTGTCGGTGAGATTCTTGAATTGCTCGGTGTCCGCGACGGCGTTGCCGACACCGATGGCATTTTGTGCAAAGGCACATACGCTCAAATGGGTCAAATAGTTTACGGTGTTTTGCAAAAATACGGCTCCACCGCTTCCCTTGAAGAAGTGAAGGCAACCGTTACCGAAGCCTACAGCAAAAATTCAAGTTGCGGTGAGATTAAAGCTTCTTGCTCAAACCTTGTCGAATTGCTTACACTCCTTAAAAGTCGCAATAAAAAACTTGCCGTTGTGACAACAGATAATAAAGAAATCACGCATAAATGTCTTGAAACACTCGGCATCGAAAAACTGTTCGATAAAATATACACGGATGACGGCAATACCCGGACAAAGCCCGACCCGTACTGTGCAACGGATTTCTGCAAAAGCAACGCAATCCGACCCGAAAACACCGTAATGGTCGGTGATACCGTAACCGATGTTGAATTTGCAAGGAACGCCGGAATTTCGGTTGTTATCATTGCCGAAAACGACACGGTAAAAGCCGCAATATCTCCCCTTGCAGATGCCGTAATTCCAACCCTTTCCGCACTTTCGGATATAATAGAATAAGGAGCGCGCATATGTTCACGGGAATTTCAGCAGGTATTATGTGGGCGCTTGAAACGGTGATTTTAGGTCTGGCAATGGGAATGTCTCCTATGGTTTCAACCGAACAGGCAATATTTCTGGCACCCTTTGTCGGAACATTTTTACATGATGCTTTTTCTGCTGTTTTTATGTTTGCATATAATGCAGTTAGGGGAAATCTGAAAAATGTATTCGCGGTTTTCAAAACACCCGACTTCAAGTGGCTCATACTTTCTTCCGCTATAGGCGGTCCCGTCGGTATGACGGGATATGTTTTGGCTGTTAACAATATGGGAGCTTCGGTAGGCGCCGTTGCCAGTGCGATTTATCCCGCAATCGGCACTGTGCTTGCTTTTGTTTTTCTCAAAGAGAAAGTTAAAGGCTATCAGTGGATATTTTTGATTTTGACCCTGCTCGGCGTTTACGGGATAAGCTATTCCCCAACCGTAAATATCGAAAATTTTTGGCTTGGCATAATCGGCGCATTTATGTGTGCATTCGGTTGGGGAATTGAAGCCGTTATACTTGCAAAATGTCTTAAATCCGCCGAAATCAAAAGCGAATACGCATTAACAATCCGACAAACGGTTTCGGCACTGATATACGCCGCTGTTATACTTCCCGCTCTGGGCGGTTGGAAATTTACATTAAATCTTTTTTCACCCAAAACAGGTCTGCTTTTGCCGACAATAATCGTTGCCGCGCTGTGCGCCACCGTTTCGTATCTGTTTTATTACAAAACCATTGCCAAAGTGGGAGCCGCAAAAGCAATGGCGTTAAATATTACATATACCGCATGGGCAATATTTTTCAGTGCCGTCTTGCTCAAAAACACCGATATTTTAAATCCTTTGACACTTCTCTGCTCCGCAACGGTTGTTATATGCGGAATTTTTGCCTCAACCGACATAAAAATACTTTTTGCAAGACACGAAAAGCACCGATAACAGAGTTGTAACCGCATAATAAAAACACGAAGCTCAAAAGACACTGCAGGGCTTCGTGTTTTTGCGGTATGTGCATATAAATTTGATTTAAAAAACTCAAAGCCGTTATTGACTTATCAAAATTGTTGTAGTATAACATAATTATACTATATACCTAAGGGGATATAAAATGAAAATTATAATTGTCGGTTGCGGCAAAATAGGAACTACTATAATTTCCAGCCTTGTAAACGAGGGACACGACGTTACTGCGATTGATGAAAATCCCGCTGTCATTGCCGAAATATCGGATATATACGACGTTATGTGCGTTTGCGGCAACGGTGCCGACTGCGACACTCTCAATGAAGCACAGGTTGAAACCGCCGAACTTTTTGTTGCGGTGGCAGGTTCCGACGAACTGAATATGCTCAGTTGCTTTTTGGCAAAACGTATGGGCGCCAACCACACCATTGCGCGCATAAGAAACCCCGACTATAATGACAAAGAGCTCGGTTTTATGCGCCAGCAACTGGATATTACGGTTTCCATAAATCCCGAATTGCTTGCCGCACAGGAAATTTTTAATATTTTTAAACTGCCCTCTGCCGTTAACATCGAAACCTTTTCAAACCGAAATTTCGAGATGGTGGAAATCCTTTTAAAACCCGATTCCCCGCTCAACGGCATAAGTCTTATAGACCTCCGTAAAAAATATCAGGCAAAATTTCTTATTTCTACGGTACAACGCGGAGATGATGTCTTTATCCCCGACGGAAGTTTTGTGCTTAAAGGCGGAGACAAGGTAGGTCTTTCCGCTTCCCGAAACGAGATTGAAAAACTCCTTCGCCTTATCGGAAACCACAAAAAAAGCGCCCGCAGTATTATGATTCTGGGTGCCAGCCGCACGGCATATTACCTTGCAAAACTGCTTATTGCCGACGGTACTTCGGTTAAGATAATCGATAAAGATCCCGCAAGATGCGAACTTTTCGGAAAATTACTTCCCAATGCGGTAATAATCCTCGGTGACGGCGCAGATCAGGATATTCTCTTGGAAGAGGGACTTGACTCGATGGATGCATTTGTCGCGCTCACGGGGATGGACGAAGAAAATATACTTATATCTTTTTTCGCGAAGTCGCAAAATGTTCCCACCGTTATCTCCAAAGTCAACCGAAGCGAACTTGCCGCAATGGCGGAAAAATTAGGACTTGATTGCATTGTTTCTCCGAAAAAGATAATTTCGGATATTCTTTCACGTTACGCAAGAGCTCTTCAAAATTCTCTCGGAAGCAATGTCGAAACTCTTTATAAAATTATGGACGGCAAGGCAGAAGCCTTGGAATTCAATGTGCAATCGGATTTTAAATACCTCAATGTACCGCTGAAAGATATGCAACTCAAACCGAATGTTCTCATTGCGGGCATTTTGCGAAGCCGTAAAGCGCTTATTCCCTCCGGTGACGATATGATACTTCAAGGCGACAAAGTGGTTGTTATTGCGGGCGGACATCGCCTCAATGACCTGTCGGACATTATCGCGTGAGGTTGAGACTATGAATCTTAAAAAGGTTATCAATGTTATCGGCAGAACCACTCAGGCAGAAGCGCTTCTTCTTTTACTGCCTCTTGCGGTATCGCTTATCTACCGCGAAGACTGTGCGTTTGCCTTTGCGGTAACGGCGGGCGCATCGTTTATCGTAGGCACGCTTTTGAGCATATTGATAAAGCCGAAAAATGATGTCATCTATGCCAGAGAGGGTTTCGCAATCGTGGCACTTGTTTGGATAGTCACCGCCGCAGTCGGTGCCGTTCCGTTTACTGTAAGCGGAGAAATACCGTCATATGTCGATGCGTTTTTTGAAACGGTTAGCGGTTTCACCACAACCGGTGCTTCAATACTCAGAAATGTTGAACTTTTAAGCCACGGTGCGCTTTTCTGGCGCAGTTTCACACACTGGATCGGCGGTATGGGCGTTCTGGTCTTTGTAATGGCAATCGTTCCGAATATTTCCGACCGTTCCATCCATATAATGCGCGCCGAAATGCCCGGACCCATTATCGGCAAACTTGTTCCGCGCGTTAAAGATACCGCTAAAATACTTTATCTCATATATATCGCCATGACTGCGGTTTTGATAATTCTCTTGCTGTGCGGCGGTATGTCGCTTTTTGACAGTGTTTTGCACGCTTTCGGCACCGCGGGAACAGGCGGTTTCGGCATTAAAATTGACAGTGTTGAGGGTTACAGCCCGTATATACAATGGGTAATAACAATCTTTATGCTGCTTTTCGGAATAAACTTCAATCTGTTTTATCTTTTGCTGATACGACGTTTTAAATCCGTTCTTAAAAGCGGAGAACTTTGGTGCTACCTCGGAATATTCGCAATTTCGTCGACACTTATAACCGTTAATATCTACCCCCGTTTTAACAGCGTTTCAGAAGCGTTGCGCCATTCGGCTTTTCAGGTTTCGTCAATTATGACCACAACGGGGTTTTCCACCAATGACTTTAATTTGTGGCCGGTCTTTTCAAAGTCGATACTTTTACTTTTAATGTTTATCGGCGCGTGTGCGGGTTCAACGGGCGGCGGTTTCAAGGTTTCGCGACTTATGATTATGATTAAATCCGCAAGACGTGAATTCAAACGCCTTTTGCATCCCCATTCCGTCAACACGGTCAGATTTGAGGGCAAGCCGCTTGATAACCACACACTTCACAATGTCACCGTATATTTCTCAATATATATGGTATGCATACTTGTCATTTTCCTCGTCTTGGGTCTTGAATCAAACGAAATATTTGATATCGAAACCAATTTCAGTGCCGCGGTTTCCTGTTTCAACAACATCGGCCCCGGTCTTGCAGGTGTCGGTCCGGCATCAAGTTATGCCGACTATTCCGACCTTTCAAAACTCGTACTGTCATTTGCAATGTTGCTCGGCAGACTTGAAATATTCCCGATACTCATCGTTTTCTCACCCTCTACATGGACAAGAAAATAATTTTAAAGCGTGCAGCAGACGATACAATCAAACAAGAGCATAACAGCAAACCGCACCCTTTGAGCAGAATCTCAAATTGGTGCGGTTAAATTTATATCTGTGCCATAACGCTTTCAAAATATTCAACGGTTTGTTCGTAAACACTGTCTATCATATGCTTTTTAACATCAAACTCGGCTTCGCTCGCGGTGATATCAAGTATTTCCGCTTTCGCAACCTCTGTTTTCCCGAGAATAAGATTAAGCAGTTCTTTATAACGCGTTTCGCCGCCTGCGGTAAGGCTGTTGCTGTACTGCGCGGCGCTTACAACGATTTTTCCGATAATCTGCGAACCGTATTCAATGCAATTATCGCAAAGCGGTAAATTTGCATCTCTGTTTTTTTCAAAAATCTCAGTTTGCGTTTTTTCCGATTCATTGATAATATCGGACGTCTCGACACCCGAGTCCGAAATTCGGTTGACTTCTGGCAATGTTTCAATTTCCAAATCCGGCAAAACTTCTTCCAACACCGCTTGCGACTGCATTGCCTGCTCGTTTAACGCAAGTTCTCGACGAAGTTGCAAAACCTGCTCATTCATATTTTCAAGTTCGCGGTCACGTTCCTGAAGATCACGTTCAAGCGCGGCAATACGCGCATTTGCACCGTTTAACCGTTCAAATAAATCAAGATTTTGTTTAAGCAGTGTTTTTTTATGCATTTTATTTTCCACAACCTTATGTAAAGTAAAACATATAAGAATACCGAGCAGCGCGCCGGCGCTGTCAATAGCAACATCGCGCAACTGCCCAGCGCGACCTGCAACAAAAAGCTGATGAAACTCATCACTTGCCGCGTAAATCACACTGAAAGCCTCTGCGTACAGCGCTTTTAAAGAAGCGCGGCATATCATAAATGCCTCGGCATTCAAAAAAGAGAGAATACCGAGGACAAAATATAAAGTGAAGTGTGCCGTCTTTCTGAGAACAAAGGAAAAACGCACAAGAATATCTTGCTGTGCGGCGGCAGTCATACCCTTAAATTCGGGATAAAACACGGTGAAAAGTTTATAGGTGAATCCGGCACTGGTTTCACCAGATTCAACCGCATTTTCCGCCGATAGCGCAAAAATCAAAATCATCCAACCGAGCAGTGACATAACCGCCGCGGTTTTAAAAGCTTTACTGCCGACCGTCATTTAAAAATAGTCTTCCGGATTAACCCAGCCGCCGTATTTTGCGTTTTTGGCAAGACCGAAATGCAGATGATATCCCGTAGACGAACCGGTTGTACCGACATACCCCAGCACCGTGCCCTGTTTTACCGAACCGCTGCTTCTTGCAACGCTGTCCATATGAGCATAGTATGCAGTGTACTGATCCTGCTTACCTTTAATGGTAACCTTTCCGTGGTCTATCGCAACATAGTTGCCGAAACCGCCGCCGCAACTGCAAATAGGGTTCTTTGAACGGTGCGGACAGGATGTATAGCTCTTGAAAATATCGCCGTCGGTAATGGCAACAATCGGTTTTTGATAGATGGAACTCGTCGAAATATCAATCCCGGCATGAAGTTTGTTGTTACCCGTAATCGGATGTTTACGGTAACCGAACTTGGAAGTTACGTTATAATGTCCGGGCACAGGCCACATAAATCCGCTTATGGGATTTATTTTGGAATTGCTGATGTTAACACCGTTGAGTATTGAACCAAGTTCATCTTCTTTTGCCTTAATATCCGCTTCAACATCGTTTTTATCGTTCTGTTTATCTTTTTTTTGAGCTGCTATGCTGTTAAGCAAGCCCTCTGCCTCATCCTCTTCGGATTTCAGTTGATTGAGTTCTTCCTGTATAGTCGCCTTTATGGCAACTTGACTTTTAATCAGTTCTTCGTTTTCGGCATTCTTTTTATTGATTTCCTCAATTGCCGCAACAATATCTTCAATCATTGCCTTATCC
>CAZGRC010000012.1:0-1401 GCA_964528125.1 uncultured Ruminococcus sp. | reverse complement strand
GAAACCGCTGCGGTAAGTTGCGAAAGTTGCAAAAAATTTGAAAAGTCCTCGGCGCCGAGCAGAATTTTCACCGAACTGTCGGAATCACTCATATAAATTGCTCTGATGCGCTTTTTAAAATCAAGTTTGTTTTTATCGATTTCTTTGTTTTTCTTATCTATTTCGGCTTTATTGGCGCTGATTTTGGCATTTATAGACTCAATTTCCCTGTTGCAACGCGTAATCTTTGCCTGTGTATTTGCAACCTTTTTCTGGATTGCGTTAACTATAGCCTGCTGATCGGCTTGTTGCTTTTTAAGGTTATCGATATCCTTTTGTATTGCCGATGCCTGTTTTTCAAGATCGGCTATATCGTTTTTCAACTCCGACTGCCTATCCGCCAAAACCGAAAATCCGCTTGAAAATGCGGTAACCGTCATTAAAGTGCACAGCAAAATACATGTAATTTTTTTTGAAACCTTTTTCATAAAATACTCCTAAAAATATTAAATTGCCGCAAATTCACTACCCTCTTTACGAAGGTACTTACTTATCATAATAAGACTTCCCAAAGCGCCCGCAAAAATGCCTATTCCGAGGAATACCAGCAGTAGCCACAGCGCCACATCACCGTATTTCACAATATCCGCCGTTCCGAGTGTTGTGGAAATTGTCTCGGTTGCAACACGGTAGCAGAAATAAAGCAAACCTTCGGCTGCAAGCGCCGATATTACACCGATAAGCATACCTTCGACAACAAACGGTATTCTTACAAAAGCATCGGTGGCACCGACCGCTTTCATAATGCTGATTTCAAGTTTACGGTTATACATTGTGACGCGGATTGTGTTGGAAACGATGACCAGCGATATCACCATAAGTATGGCGATTATCCAAAATCCCGCAACGGTGATACCGTTTTTAACCGCTGTTATTTTATCGGCAAGGTCACCCTGCGACTGGATTGTGTCAACGCCCTCAATTTTCTTTATCGCATCGATTGTGGCAGAGAATTTTTCCATATCCTCCATATGAACCTTTGCGGCTCCCGAAAGCGGATTGCCGTATTCGTCATCAAGGAAAGAGAAATAGTCGCTTTGCCCTTCAAGCATAGATTCTTTAACGCTTTCAAGACCCTTTTCGCCCGAAACATATTCAACCGAAGCAACATTCTCAAGTTTGGCAATTTTATCGCAAAGTGCCTGTGCTTCATCATCATTGTGAATGATATAATCGCTCGGTTTAATGCCGTTCTCGTCGGCGGTTTCTTTCACTGTTTCGGAAGCGGTATTACCCTCTGCCGCAGTGTCCGAAGATGTTTCTTCTAATGAAGTGTTTTCTTCGGAAGAGATTGTGGCATCGTCATGCTCACCGTAAAGCGCCCAGCTGTAGTCTTTCATATAAACCATAACAACATTTTGC
>CAZGRC010000011.1:0-13071 GCA_964528125.1 uncultured Ruminococcus sp. | reverse complement strand
GTATACATTATTATATAATTAAAATGGACTAATTTGTAAAGGGGAATGGCCGTTGGGCAAACTTATTTCAAGGATAGCCGACTTTTTCCGTGAATCGGACAAGCTTATGATATCGATATGTTTTTTTGCATCGCTTTACGGATGTTTGGCGGTTTATTCTTCCACGAGATATCTTGAAAATCTGCGACCGACAATTGTGCAAATGTTTTGTGCTTTTGCGGGTGTTGTCGCGGCGGCGGTAATATCGCTTTTTGATTACAATACATTCATAAAACGCTGGTATGTTGCGGCGGTTGCGGGCGTTGTTCCCGTAATACTGACTTTCTTTATCGGAATCGCACCCGAAAACACCGACGATAAGGCGTGGCTTGACCTCGGTTTTACGACATTTCAGCCGTCGGAGTTTTTAAAAATCTGTTTTATTGTTACCTTTTCGGCACATCTTTCGGCAGTAAAACCGAATGTTAACAAATTTAAATATCTGATTCCCGTGTGTCTGCACGGTGCGGTGCCGGTCTTGCTCATTCTTTATCAGGGCGATGCGGGAACGGCATTGGTGTTTGCGGTAATGGTGCTTGTTATGCTGTGTGCGGCGGGCGTTTCGTGGAAATATTTTCTGCCGGCGTTTGTCAGCGCGGTAGCGGCTTCACCGCTTGTCTATTTCTTTGTTATGAACGATGACCAGCGTTCGCGTATATTCAGCCTTTTTGACGGTGTAATGGATATACAGGGTGTCGATTATCAGCAATACCGCGGATTGGTTGCTCTTGCAAACGGCGGATTTTCTGGTCAGGGTCTCTTTAGGGGCAGTCTCACGGGTGTCGGCGGCGTACCCGAAGGACAAAACGATTTTATTTTCGTAAGTATAGGCGAAGAACTCGGCTTTCTCGGATGTATGGCGGTTGTGATATTGCTTGCGGCAATCTGTCTGCGAAGCATACACATTGCCCGCATTTGCAGCAGTGACAGCGGAAAATTTATATGTGTCGGATTTTTCGGAATGGTTTTTGCACAGGCGTTTATCAATATCGGAATGTGCGTTTCGGTTTTGCCGGTAATCGGTGTTACACTGCCGTTTTTCAGCGCGGGTGGAACCTCGCTTTTGTGCCTGTTTTTGGGTGTCGGTTTGGTGCTGAGTGTATATATGCACCGAAATTCGAGAACTATATATCTTCACGATTAAAGGAGTTTGCAGTTATGGTAAAAATTTCCCCGTCGGTACTCACTGCCGACTTTTTGACACTTAAAGATGATATTGCGCGTCTTGAAAAGGCGGGTGTCGATATGCTTCATCTTGATGTTATGGACGGCATTTTCGTGCCTAATATTTCATTCGGAGTTCCGGTTATCAAGTCTATAAGACAGCATACCGAACTTCCGCTTGATGTTCATCTTATGATAGACCGTCCGCACAGATATATTGAGGAGTTTGCGAAATATTCGGACTACCTCGGATTTCATTATGAGGCGGGTTCGGACAATGCGGCGTTATTAAAGCGCATACGCGAACTTGGCTGTAAATCCTGTATCACCATAAAACCGGCTACTTCGCCGGAGAGTATATTCGATTTGCTTGACCTTTGTGATATGGTGCTTGTAATGTCGGTTGAACCCGGATTCGGCGGGCAGAAGTTTATGCCCGTCGCACTTGAAAAACTGAAGGTGCTTTCAGATGAATGCAACCGTCGCGGTCTTGATATTGAACTTGAGGTTGACGGCGGAATAAATGCCGAAACAGCACCGCTTGCCGCCGAAGCGGGAGCAACGGTGCTGGTTGCCGGAAACTATATATTTTCGGCTGATGATATGGCGGCAAGGGTTAAAGAAATTAAATCCCTTTAGCGATTTTTTCGACGGCATTTGCCGGACACAGCAGTTTTCCGTATTCCGCACAGTATGCCGCCGTGCTTTTCTCGGCTGTTATATCCGTACAGTATTCGGACATATGTATTAAAAGCGGTTTTATGTTTTGAACCGTGTTTACGGTAAGATAATATGTGTTTTGAAGTCGGTACAGTCGGCTCAGCGGCAATGGCGGCGCTTTCAGATACATTTCGTGCATACCGTCAAGCAGAGCGTTGATATCCTCAAATTTAAGTGTATAAACGTATTCGCTTTGAAGCATATGTGATGTTTTGTCGCAGTCCAAACCCGAAAAAGTTATGATACAGCCTCTTTTGCAAGGATGCACTTCTATAAGTAGTTTTTCACCGCGCGGCATAAATCCGCCGTTGCGAATCGCTTCTTTCAGCAGAAGTCCCAACGCTTTGCGGGAACGCGGGTCGGTATAATTTATATTGCCGTAACCGCCGAAAATTCGTTTGATTTCCCCGTCGGTAAGATAAATTTTAAGTTTGTTTCTGTTTTCGGGGTCAACCGTCATAATACCGCCTCCGCTGAGATGTATAATTTGTTGCCTTATATTAAGAATAGCACCGTTTACCGCGCTTTTCAACAGGAATAAAAAACCGTTTTTCGGGAACAATTTTTCCGAGGTGATTTCTTTGAAAAAAGGTAAAAGCAGTATCGGTGTGAAATTGTTTTTCAAAGCAATGGCGGTCACACTTTCGGCAATATTACTCATACTTATAGGCTATTTTACCGCAGGATTCTTTTCGGGCGGTATTTAGATGTTTTCAAAGGAGATTTTTTATGGACTACAGTTTTCTTAAAAGCGGAACCGACGTCAGAGGGGTGGCTTCGGATCTCGGCGGAAAGGATATTCAACTCACAGACCGTGCAGTTTACGATATAACTTGTGCATTTGTGCTTTGGTGTCAAAGGCGCTTTGACAAATCTGCCGAAACACTTAAAATTGCCGTCGGTCATGACAGTCGAATTACCGCCGAACGCATTTTGTCGGCTGTGTGTCGTGCTCTTTCCGATTCGGGTGTGTATACCCTTGATTGCGGCCTTTCGTCCACACCCGCTATGTTTATGACAACTGTAGATATAAATACCGATGCCGCGATTCAAATAACCGCAAGTCATCATCCGTTTGACCGTAACGGATTGAAATTTTTTACACCCGACGGCGGACTTGAAGCGGAAGAAATTACCGAAATTTTAAAACTTGCTTCAAATTCCGAAAAGGTTTTTTCGGTAAAGCGCGGCAGTGTTGAGCAGTGTGATTATATGTCGGCATACTGCGCGCATTTGCGTCATATGATTTGCAGTGCCGCGGCGTGCGGAGATCAACCGCTTAAAGGATATCACATTGCGGTTGATGCCGGTAACGGTGTCGGCGGATTTTATGCGACCGAGGTTCTTGAAAAACTCGGCGCCGATATCAGCGGGAGCAGATTTCTCGAACCCGACGGAATGTTTCCTAACCACATTCCGAATCCCGAAAATGCCGATGCAATGAAAAGTATTCGCGATGCCGTTGTTACAAGCGGTGCCGACCTCGGAATAATTTTTGATACCGACGTTGACCGTGCGGGCTGTGTTGACGCAAAAGGCGATCCCATCAACCGAAACCGACTTATCGCACTTGCTTCTTACATAGCGCTGAAAGACGCCAAGGGCGGAACGGTGGTCACCGATTCGGTGACGTCTGACGGACTTAAAAAATACATAGAAAACTGTCTCGGCGGGGTGCATTTTCGTTACAGGCGAGGGTATAAAAATGTTATCGACAAGGCAATCGAACTTTGCGGCAACGGAGTTGACTGTCCGCTTGCGATAGAAACATCGGGTCATGCGGCGCTGAGAGAAAATTATTTTCTTGATGACGGTGCCTATCTTGTTACCAAAATAGTGATTGAACTTGCTCGCGGCACCGATATTGCCGCAGTTATAGGCAAACTTGAAATGCCCGAAGAAGAACTTGAAGTGCGTATCGGTATAAAATCAGCCGATTTCAAGAGTGTCGGCAACCGTGTTATAGCCGAACTTACCGCCTTTGCGGCAGGTAAGCCCGACTATACCGTGATTCCCGATAATTATGAGGGGGTCAGAATTTCCACTTCCGACGGTTGGTTTTTGCTGAGACTCAGTGTTCACGACCCCGTTATGCCGCTTAATTTTGAAAGTAATTCAAAGGGCGGTATAAAAAGAACCGTTTCGGAACTGTTGCCGTTTTTTGAGCAATTTGATGAATTAGATCTTTCGTCAATCCGTTCGCTTTAACCCTCTTCTCCGTCTGTGTTGCAGGGTTTACAGCAACCTATACATTCCTCACCGGTGGCTTCGCTGTAAGATGCGGGGAAGAAATCGTCGGTGGGGAATTTTATTTTTCTGAATATATCGCAGGGTTGGTCGGTGGTGTCGTCACACTGTTTTTCGGGTATGCAGTAATCGTAAACAGGCACCAACATCTGTACGTTTCTCACCATTTGAACAATTGTGAAAAGTCCTACGGTGGCATATATTGTGGGTGTGCCGGCGGTGAGATCGGTGACGACATTTCCACCAATGCGTTCACAAACGGCTTGCGGAATGCAACGCACATTATCATAGCAATTTCTGATTTCACCTATTCTTGCCGAAAGTGCTATCGGTTCGACCGTTTGCACAACGCACTTCGGTGCGTTACCGCTTCCGATTACCGTGTTATCGGAGCTTTCGCAATCTTCCGATGCCTCGCTTGTAAATACCTTTACATTGCCTTCGCCGCCAAACAGAATTACACGTTTTGAAAATGATGTTATGCCGTAAATTTCATCGGGGCAGGTGTGCGGCGCCGAAAACAGGTCAAATCCCAAAAGGAAGAAAAATGTGAGGTCGCAGGAATAAAATCCCCGTTTAAAATTCACGGGTTCAATGCTTATGGATACGTTAAGTACTTCTGCCGAACGCAGTCGCACGCTTATTGCGCGGGTAATAAGTTCCTGTGTTGCCGACGAAAAGAAACAGCGCAGGTCCTCAAGACAGTCGCGGTCGCAACACGAATCGAAAACTCTGCCCGCATCAATGCAAACGGCTTCTTTAAACTTGCCGCATTCGTTGGCACTGTAGTTGTTGTCTGCCATAAAAATGCCTCCTGTTAATGTTTTTTGTAATCGATTACCGAAGTTGAACTTCAATATTATATTATGGCAAACGCGGGATAATGTGAAAAAATTAAACACCCGTTTCATAAGAAAATGTTTTATGAAACGGGGTCGAAGTTTTTTGTTTTTAAATTAAAAGTATAAATGCAAAAAGGGAAATGAAAAACAGCGGTTTTTCAAACAGTTGCCGAATGTTTTGCGGTGCAGAATCCTTTATTACCGTGAATATTCCGTCGGTTGACTGTGTGCCGCAAAAAAGGCGGTATATCCTTGCACCGAGCCCCATCGGAAGATTAGCGTTGGCAATCAGTTGTTCTGCATTTTCTGGAAGCGTGATTTCCGTGTCTGGTGTGTCGGTTGACGGATTTTGGCTGTCGCTATCATTGTGGGAAGTGTCGGTCGACGTTTGGTCTTCGTTGCTTTTATCGATGATATCTTTCAGTTCGTGCCACGTATCGGGCAAAATTTCACGGTCAATTGTGTTGGTGAAATTATTATCGGAAGCATCGGTTGCGGTAAAAGTCTTTTTGTCGGTGACGGCGCTGCAACGTTCGCAGTGCCGTGACATAACACCCGAAACCGATGTGGTGGCTTCGCGGTCGATTGTCCAAAAATTTTGCCATTTGTGACCGATTGGCTTGATTTCTTCGTTGACGCTGTGTCCGCATATGATACAGGTGTGGGTTTTTATGCCGTTTTCTTCACACATTGCGGGAACTGTGGTCGCCCACCTACCGAAGTTGTGTTTGCAGTTTGTGCCCGTGTAACCGATGCTGACCGTGCCGTTGTTAACCGTGGGAATTATTGTATCACCCATCCAGTTGGCAAAGCAACCTGTCATTGAATCGCCGTGTTCTTCGGGTCTTATGTGTTGCACTTTCATATCGTAAGTGCCTACCTGCGCATTGTCATTTACCGTAAAAGTAATCGTGAAAAGTGTACCGTTGTTTTTTCGGTTTCGGCTTTCGCAGTTGACAAAACTTACATAACCTTTGTCGGGGTGATCGACTATGGTATAATCAATAAGTATGCCCTTATTGTATTTAACAAAGGTGAAAATATCCTTATCGTAAACAAGTGTGAATGTCATTGCCATAATACCGGGGTTTTCCGCAATTGAAACATTGACTGCAATGGTATCGCCCGGTATTGCCGAAGTTGAAGTGACATTTATAACGGGGTGCAAGACATTATCTGCCGAAGCACTTGTTATAAAACAGGATGAAATAAGTACCGCCGATAAGAAAAAAGCAAGGATTTTTATATAGTTTTTAATAATAAACACCGCCAAATATATCGATATTTACATAATATCATTTTTTTCAAAAAAAGTCAATCACGGGGTTTCGGCTGTTAGTAATTATTCTGATTTGCACACAAATTTTTGACAATTTTTTTGGGCTAAAAAGCCTAAGACAAAAAAATGAACGATATGGTAAAATATTTACAGTAAATTTCAAAAGGAGAAAACATCGTGTTTCAGGTAAATGATACCATACTTTACGGCGCGCAGGGCGTTTGCCGCATAACCGAGATTTGTGACAAGGATTTGGGTGCGGACGTACAGCCGTATTATGTGCTGACTCCGATTTATCAAAACAATTCCAAAATTTTTGTACCGGTTGAAAATGAAAAACTGACGGCGCGTATGCGCCGAATACTGTCGCAAGAGGAAATCAAAGAACTTATACGCGATATGCCGGATGAAGAAATCGTCTGGATAAACGATGATCTTATTCGCCGTAGAAACTATCAGGAAATGATATCTTCGGGCGACAGGAAAGAACTTGTCCGACTTATAAAAACACTGTATCTTGAACAGGAAAGACGCAAAGCACAGGGTAAAAAAACTGCATCAGGCGGATGAACAGATATTCCGCCGCGCCGAGACACTGCTTCATAACGAACTTGCCCTCGTTTGGATATAAAACCCGAACAGGTTGTTCCGTTTTTAAACGAGCAGATTGCTATTGAAGAACTCAAACCGTCGAACAAAAAGAAACAGGAAAATCATAACAGGTGAAAAAATGTCATTCCGACAGCGAATGTTTGCTGTCGGAATGACATTTTTGTTATCCCAACACCGCATACGGCGGGGTGTCGTTTTTTTCATTTCCCGTTGTAAAGAAATAAGAGTCGAGTATTTCGCGGACAAGTGTACCTGTCGAATAACCCGAACTTCCGTTTTCAAGGACAACCGCAAGCGCAATTTCGGGATTTTCATAAGGCGCAAAGACGATAAATATGCTGTGGTCGGCACCGTTGTTGGTTTGTGCGGTACCGCTCTTTCCGCCGATTTTAATCGGGTAGTTGCCGAGTGCCGCACGACCTGTACCGTCAACCGTAACCGAAAGCATACCGTCTTTTATGGCGGAAAGCGTGCGGTCGCTGATATCTACCGTATCAACAACCTCGGGTTCGTTGCTGTCATATGTTTCGGAAAGGTCATAAGAAGCAATACGGTCAATAAGTGTCGCGCGGTAGCGCGTACCGCCGTTTGCGAATGTTGCGGTGTAATTTGCAAGTTGAAGCGGGGTAAAGGCGTTAAGCTGCCCTATGGATATCTGCAATGTGTCGCCGCCGAAGCCGTTGCTTGACGGTTCGACCAGCAGACCCGCGCTGTCATCAACCTCAACACCGGTTTTAACACCCAAACCGAAATGTTTAAGATAATCCGTGAGTTTCATAGCACCGACACGTCTGCCGAGTTCAAAGAAGAAATAGTTACAGCTTTTGGAAAGCGCCATACGAAGCGCTATCGGACCGTGGTAGTGCATACAACTGGGTTTATAATCATCAAAATAGTTGTAGGTGTGAACGCAGTTGATGTTTTCGCCTATGCTGTAGACATTGCTTTCGAGTGCGGCGGCGGCAACCGCCGGCTTAATGGTTGAACCTATCGGGTAGATACCCTTGAAAGCACGGTTGTTAAGCGGACCTGCAGGGTCGGCAAGCAGTTGTTCGTAGTTTTCGTTCATGGTGGCGGAATCGTATGTCGGGTAGTTTGCCGCGCATATAACGCCGCCCGTGTCAATGTCTATCATAACAGCGGCACCCGCCTTGGCTGTACCGCCCTCACTGCGGAGTTTCAAAACCATATTCTGTAACGAATTCTGTGCCGTGCGCTGTATTGTTTTGTCAAGGGTGAGTATAACTGTGCGCCCGGCAACAGGCGCTTTGGTTATTTCGGATTTGACAATGGCGCCCTTAGCATCGATATAATATGTTATTTCGCCGTCGGTGCCGCGAAGACTGCTTTCCATTTCGGCTTCGATTCCGCTCAGCCCAACCTTATCGTCATATTTATATCCCTTTTCTTTGTACTTTTTCCAGTTGTCTTCATATATCGGTCCCACGGTTCCGATAAGATTGACGGCAAGGGAGGTGTCGGTATACTGCCTGAAAGGTACAACATCCACCGTAACACCGTCAAGCATAAAGCCCGACTCGCTTATTTTTCGCATAAGTTCGGTGGGAATATCCTCGGCAAATGTATATGGATAGGAAACCGAAAAATCGGCAATCTCCATACTGTATCGAACACCCATAATAAGGCGTTGCTCGTGTTCGGGATAATTTTCAAGGTGATATTTTTCTATCATTCTGGTAAAGCAGTTTTCCGCAGTGGCATAGTGTGCAAGTTCAAGCAGGTTAAGTAGCCTTGTTGTAGATTCACCTGCTTTAAAGTTATAGGGTGCCGCGGTTTCAATGGGAAGCTTGTCTTTCCATTCCACTTCGGATTGAGAAAGTAAATTTATAAGTGCCAAAATCACATCGTTCAGATTGTCTTTTACATATGCTTTGTTGAATACAATGTTATAGCCGTCACGGTTTATGGCGATTTGTCTGCCGTAACAGTCAAGTATTTCACCGCGAGGCGCCTTTAAAACTGCGCGGCGGGTTGAAACGCTGTCGGAAGACACTTTATAATCCGAAGCATTTACTATTTGCAGGGAATAGATGCGCACGGTGTACAAAAGCATCATTACGATAAGCAAAACCGAAAGCACCGTAAGTGCGGTTTGATGTTTCCTTTTAAAAGGCATATGTTCACCTCATTTCGCGGTATTGGTTGAGTTTGCGGCAGATGCGCCGTTCGAGAAAGTAAAACGGAATAATAAATAATGCGGTATAGATAACCGACGGAAGCGCATGGTGCAGCAAATATTCAATACTTTCCGAAAGATTTTTTCCAAAGCAGTAAAAGCAAAGCCAGCGTGCGAGATATACAAACACACAGCATATAACGCACAGCATTATTGCCGAGCGGATGTTGTTGTTGAAAAAGTAATGCACGGTAAGTGAGACCGCAACCGCGCAGATAAAGAATGTCAGCGTGTAAAGGAAAGACGAATCGGCTGAGACGGCATCCATAAAAATACCGAGCAAAAGTCCCGTAAAGGCGGCTGTGCCTTCACTGCAAAACATACAGGTTGCCACCAAAAGTGCAAGAGGGGAAAGGGGATTGGCGCCGATTATTTTTATATTGAAAACACCGCAATAATGCAGAATATAAAGCAGTGCAAAAAGCAGAAAGTTGAGAGTTGTCGGTAAAATACGGTTGGGTTTATTCATTTTCGGCACCCACACGAACGCCGCCCTGACCGTCAAATGCGGTTATGACCATAACATTACGTATTTCCGCAAGGTCGGCAAAAGGTTTTATATCGGCATATATCGATGTATTGTAGGAATCGCTTCCGACCGTTTCGATAGAGCCGATAAGCAGTCCTGCGGGGAAAATGCCCTCGCCGGAAGTTGTGACATAGTCACCGATGGCAACGGCACAAGAACGCGAAAGATTTGAAAAACGACACAAACCGCTGCTTGCAAGTTCGGAATTGCCGACAACAATGCCCGAATCGCCCGTGCGGTTGTCGAGTGCGCCCAAAGTGAGTTCGGGACTTAAAACGGTGGTTACCTTGGCTGTGGTAAGACCGACTTCGGTTATGTAACCCACAAGTCCGTCATCAGTTATAACAGGGTCATAAGCGCTTATTCCCGACATTGAGCCCCGATTTATAACAAATCCACCGTAGGGGTCTTCGGTATCCTTTGCGATGAGGGTTGCCGCCGCAAACTCAAAATCGGGGTGACTTTCTTTTATGCCGAGATAGTCCTTGTAAAACTCGTTTTGAGCGGCAATTTCATTATAATCGGCAACCTCTTCGCGCAGGGAGCTTATCTGATTTTTAAGTTCGGCGTTTTCAAGCATAAGTTTATTGCCGTCGGTATATGCCGAAATAAAGTCCGAAACGGTGTTTGACACTCCGGTTGCAAAGGACTGAAACGGCGCGGCAACGGTGCCCGCAATATCGGCTTGCGGTGCAAGACGGCTCCCAATGAATCCAAAAACCGCCGACACCAAGACCACGGCAATAAAAACCGCGAGAATTATGCGGAACTGTCTGCTGCGAAAGAAGAATCGCATAACCTACCTCCAAAAAACAAAATTATCTGAAACGTTTTCCGCGGCGGAAGACATAGTTATCAAAACCGCTGTCGGCTTCAAGGCGTTTTGCCGTTCCTAAAACAACACAGTCGAGCGGGTTTGCCGCAACCGTTACGGGCATACCGGTTTCTTCGGCAATAAGTTCCGCAAGACCGCGCAATAGTGCGCCGCCGCCCGTGAGTGTGATTCCGCTGTCAATTATATCTGCGGAAAGTTCGGGAGGTGTCTTTTCAAGGGTGGTGCGAATGGTATCGATTATCTGTACAATTGTATCTGCCATGGCATCGCGAACTTCTTCGGAAGAAATTGTGACATTTTTCGGAAGTCCGTCAACAAGGTTTCTGCCTTTTACTTCGACGCTGGTTTCTCCCTCGTACGGGCGCGCCGAGCCGATATCAATCTTGATTTGTTCGGCGGTGCGTTCACCGATAAGCAGATTGTGCTTTTTGCGGACATAACCGATTATCGCTTCGTCGAGGTCATCACCCGCAACCCTTATCGACTGTGCGGTAACAATATCTCCAAGAGATATGACCGCGACTTCGCTTGTGCCGCCGCCGATATCCACAACCATATTACCGGTTGCATCCCATACGGGAAGTCCCGCGCCTACAGCCGCCGCCATCGGTTCTTCGACAAGGTCAACATCGGTGGCACCTGCCTGTTTTGCAGCATCGTAAACCGCGCGGCTTTCAACCTCGGTGACACCTGCTGGAATGCAAACAACCATTCTGACTCGCGATGTGAAAGAGCCTTTCACCGCTTGACGGACAAACCTTTTGAGCATTGCCGCGGTAACATCAAAGTCAGCAATAACACCGTCTTTAAGAGGTCTTACCGCAACAATGGAACCCGGTGTGCGACCTATCATTTCCTTTGCCTCGGTACCTACGGCGCGAACGGCATCATTTCTTACGTCATATGCCACTACCGACGGCTCACGCATTATAATACCTTTACCTTTTATACATACAAGTGTGTTGGCTGTACCGAGGTCAACACCGATATCTCTTGTGAACATAAATACTATTTCTCCTTAAATTTTATTTTTGGATGTCGTCACTCGGCGGGAGCAGACATTTTTTATCGGTATTTGGAGTGATAAGGTGAAGTGCCGAGGGAATGTTTTTGACCGTGACCTTATTACTGCCCGCACAGTATTCGCCGTCAAGTGTCCAAGCGATATCGTCACCGCCGATAACCGTTATTTCTTTTGTATGGAAAAATTCAATTCCGTCACGCGTTAAATCCTGTCGCAAAATACCGTCAACAACAGACTGGAATTTTAAAATGTTTTCGGGGTTGCGAATAAGCATTACTTCAAAGAAACCGTCATTAAGGCGCACTGCCGCTTCGCTGAACTTTACGATACCGCCGACCGACATTGAATTCGATATTGCGCCGAAAAGGAAATCCCCCTCGATTTCACGTTCCTCGCAAACGAATTTCAAATGAATGGGCTTGATGTTTCCGAGACTTTTTATTCCCTCGAAAAAGTATGCAGCTTGACCGAGAACGTTTTTAATATCCTGCGGTGCGGAATAAGAAGCTTCGGTAAAAGCGCCGAAAGAAGCGGTGTAAGAGAAGTATTTGTCACCGAACATACCGATGTCAAGGTCGATTTCACCGCCCGAAAGTATGTCTTTGGCCGCCTGCGGGATGTTGCGTGATATTTGAAGTCCCGCCGACCATTCGTTGAGTGTGCCCGAAGGTATATAACCGAGAGTGCACCGAATCTTTGATTTCATAAGTCCGGTTATAACCTCGTTTAATGTGCCGTCGCCGCCGCAAACAACTATAATATCGAATTCGTTTTCTTTTACTGCGGCAATCCTTTTTGTGGCATCACCGCGGCATTTGGTGGGATAAACCGAAATATCGTATCCGCCCGCAGAGAGCGTTTCGATTACCCGCAGCAGTTCACCGCGCATTTTCGCACGTCCCGATTTCGGGTTTACAATAAGTAAAAGTTTTTTGTTATTCAAAGTTATCACCTCAGCGGTAGTTTATAGGCAGTGTTGCAGTGGCATTCAGGGTTTCGTCGGCAATGTTGCCGTCAAGGTATTCATAATACGCCTGAACACCGACCATCGCGGCATTATCGCCGCAGTATTTAAGCGGAGGACAGTAAAATTTCATATTCCGTTTTCGGCATTCTTCTTTGGCACGGCGGCGCAGTTCGCTGTTTGCCGAAACGCCTCCGGCAAGTGCCAGTGTTTTAAAACCGTGCTTTTCTGCGGCTTTAAAGGTTTTGTCGATAAGCATATCGCAGACGCGTTCACGCACGGTTGCCGCAATAACAGGTATTTCGGGCTCTAAATCGGTGCCTTTCTGCCGTGCGTTGTGAATAAGGTTAATAACGGCGGTCTTAAGCCCCGAAAAACTGAAATCAAATTCACCGCTTCCGGCATTTGGGTGGGGAAGCGGGTATTTTTTAGTATCTGCCGATGTTGCGATTTTATCAAGATTCACGCCGCCCGGATACGGAAGACCGAGTGCCCGCGCCGTTTTGTCAAAACATTCGCCGGCGGCATCGTCAAGTGTTCTGCCGACGGTATTGAATTTTGTATAATCGTTAACTTCGGTTATAAGGGTGTTGCCGCCCGACACGGTAAGACACAGAAA
>CAZGRC010000010.1:0-13080 GCA_964528125.1 uncultured Ruminococcus sp. | reverse complement strand
GTGGCTCTTTCATATTATTATATTATAATTTTATAATATTTTAAATCGAAGGTTATTTCTCAGCTGTTTTTTCATTTTTGCGTTTTTTGCCGCATATAATTTTTTAGACCTGTAAAAAAGGATTAAAAAAAAGAAAGGCGAGATATACGGTGAAAGGTTTTTATCCGGAAGGCGCGGCGGGCGGTTTGACTAAAAGAATTATAACTCCTACCGACCTTGCGCAAGCGCAGGCACAGGGAAGCATACTTGAAGCAACGGTTACAATGTGTGATTCCCATCATAATATGACGGTCGATTTGGGTTGTATGAAAGGAATAATTCCGCGCGAGGAGGGGGCACTCGGCATTGCCGAGGGTACAACCCGTGATATTGCGCTTATATCAAGGGTGGGGCGCCCTGTGTGCTTCACAGTGACGGCGGTAAAAAGCGATGAACACGGCAGACTTTATGCATTGCTGTCACGAAGATGCGCACAGGAAATGTGCCGACAGGCGCTTATTACCGAAAATCGCATAGGCGATATTATAGATGCGCGCATAACGCACCTTGAAAGTTTCGGTGTGTTTTGCGATATTGGTTGCGGAATAATTGCCCTACTGCCGATAGATTCGATTTCGGTTTCACGCATATCTCACCCGCACGACCGTTTTTCACAGGGTCAGGACATACGGGTTATTATCAAATCAATTGCGCCCGACGGCAAAATTACCCTGTCGCACAAAGAACTTCTCGGAACATGGGAAGAAAATTCATCGCGTTTTTTGCAGGGTCAAACCGTTTCGGGAATAATAAGAAGCGTTGAAGAATACGGCGTATTTGTGGAACTTTCCCCGAATTTGGCGGGACTTGCCGAGCCGCGTCAGGATGTGTTTATCGGGCAAAGGGCAAGTGTCTACATAAAAAGTATCAACCCCGATAAAATGAAAATCAAACTTATTATTATCGACAGTTTCGATGATGCCGTCAATATGCCCTGTGAATACTTTATACAGGACGGTCATATAGACAGTTGGTGTTATTCCCCTGCCGGATGTTATAAAAAAATATGCACCGAGTTCTAAAATCAATATAGTCTGAGTGTATCGTCAGACAAAGCCTTAAAAAAATTCGTTTCCTGTGCGGAAACGAATTTTTTGCTATACCGAATATTTTGTTTCGTACATATTGTATTCCTCGGTGAAAGTGCCGTTTTGATCGGCTTTGACACGGCGCAAATATTTGTGCGCATCAAGTTTGGAGGAATTCAACTGTATTGTATAAACCGCGATATTTGAGCAATGGTCGGAAACACGTTCAAAGTTTGTAAGCAGATCCGAGAACACAAAACCGAACTGTATTGTGCACTCACCGCGCTGAAGTCTTTCAACATGACGCGCTTTAAGTGTGTCTTTGAGTTTGTCAATAACCTGTTCAAGCGGTTCGACGTGTGCGGCGCGCTGTGCATCGTCATTAACAAACGAATCTATCGCAATGTTTAGTATTTCAATCGTAGCATCCGAAACGGTCTTGATTTCGGTAGTGGCATCATCCGAAAAAACAATATTCTTTTGTTTCATTTCTTCGGCCGAATCGCAAATATTAAGTGCGTGGTCACCGATACGCTCAAAGTCACCTATGCTGTGAAGCAGGCGTGATACCGCGTGTGAATCACTCTCCGAAAGATCGGATTTTGAAATTCTTACAAGGTATGTTCCCAACTTGTCCTCATATTTATCGGTAAGGTTTTCAAGTTCTTTTATCCTTTCAACCTTTGCGGGATCATAACCTGCAATAAGTTCTATTGCCAAAAGGAGTGCTTCGCGCGAATATTCCGCCATTTCGGCAGTAAGTCGGCGGCATTCCGAAATGGCAAGCGAGGCGTTCACGAACAAACGCTCGTCCAAGAAAGCAGTGTGTTCCTTTTCTGCCTTATCGGGAATGCAACGCTCGCAAAACTTGATGAGAAGCTTTTTTATCGGTGTGAAAACAAGTGTTGCAACCACATTGAAAATTGTGTGTATTACGGCAACTTCGACCATTCCGACGGTACCCTCGACAAAATTGCCCGAAAAAGCTTTGATGACATAAAGCAGTATCATACAAATAAGAGAACCGAAGGTGTTTACGGTAAAGTGCATAACAACAACGCGTTTTGCACTCTTGTTGGTGCCGACGCTTGAAATAAGCGCCGTAACACAGGTGCCTATATTGGCGCCTAACACAAGCGGTATTGCCATTTCATAGGTAATTGCACCTGTAAGTGCCAGTGCCTGAACCATGCCGATAGTGGCGGCGGAAGACTGTATAATTCCGGTAAAGACGGTCGATACGATAAGAGCCAAAAACGGTTTATTAAACACGCTGAGCAATGCATTAAGAGCCGACTGCCCCTCTTCACCGTTTAAAAAGTTCATTGAATCGCTCATCATATCCATACCGACCATAAGAACGGCAAATCCTATAAATATTGCACCGAGATTTTTATTCCTATCCTTTTTGGACAGCATTTGAAGCACTATTCCGAAAAAGGCAAGTATGGGTGCAAAGGTCATGGGCTGAAGCAGTGTAAGAAAGAAATTATCGCCGCTTATGCCCGTAAGACTCAGCAACCATGCTGTAAGCGTTGTACCGACGTTCGAGCCCATTATCATACCGAAAGTGTTTGAAAACTCAACTATTCCCGAGTTCACAAGACCGACAAGCATTACTGTCATCGCAGAGGACGATTGTATTGCAATGGTGACGCCGGCACCCAAAAAGAACCCCAAAAAGTCATTTGATGTGACCTTTTTCATGGTGCGTTCAAGCGCGCCGCCCGACATTTTTTCAAGACCGCCCGACATTACATTCATACCGAACAAAAAGAATGTAAGTCCGCCGACAAGCAGGGCAATAATTTCCAAAATTTCAGTTGATGTCATACTGTTTCTCCTATTCTCCTACGTTGACAATAACTAATTTTTAAAACTCAATAATCTTTGTGATATAATCTTTAAGTTCACTTATCGGAATACGTTCTTGCTTCATTGTGTCGCGGTCACGAACGGTGACGCAGTTGTCGTTTTCCGAATCAAAATCGTAAGTAATGCAGACAGGTGTTCCGATTTCGTCCTCACGGCGGTAACGTTTACCGATTGAACCCGCATCGTCAAAGTCCACATTAAAGTATTTTGACAAATCGTTTTTAATCTCCATCGCCTTATCCGAAAGTTTCTTGGAAAGAGGCAAAACGGCGGCTTTAAACGGCGCAAGAGCGGGATGGAAGTGCATTACGACACGCTTATCGCCCTTTTCGTCGATTTCTTCGTCATACGCTTCGCAAAGGAAAGCCAGCGTTACACGGTCGGCACCGAGCGATGGTTCAATTACATAAGGCACATATTTTTCATTGGTTTCGGGGTCAAAATATTCAAGAGGTTTGCCCGAATGGTTCATATGCTGAGTAAGGTCATAATCGGTGCGGTCGGCAATGCCCCACAACTCGCCCCAACCGAACGGGAACATAAACTCGAAATCGGTTGTTGCTTTTGAATAGAAGCAAAGTTCGTCCTTGTCGTGGTCACGCAACCTTAAATCTTCTTCTTTAATTCCGAGATCCAAGAGCCACTGACGGCAGAAATTGCGCCAATATTCAAACCACTCAAGATCCGTACCCGGTTTGCAGAAAAATTCAAGTTCCATCTGCTCAAATTCACGTATGCGGAAAATAAAGTTTCCGGGAGTTATTTCGTTACGGAACGCTTTACCTATCTGTCCTACACCGAAAGGAACCTTTTTGCGTGTGGTGCGCTGAATGTTATTGAAGTTTACGAAAATTCCCTGTGCGGTTTCGGGACGCATATAGATGGTGGAGGAACTGTCCTCGGTAACACCCTGAAATGTTTTGAACATAAGATTGAATTTTCTGATGTCGGTGAAATCGTGTGAACCGCAGGACGGGCAGGCAATGCCCTTTTCGCGAATATAGTTCATCATTTCCTCGTCACTCATAGCGGCGGGATTATCCGAAAGGCCGTTTTCCGCGACATAATCTTCAATAAGTTTGTCGGCACGGTGACGTGTTTTGCATTGGCGGCAATCCATAAGGGGATCGGAAAATCCGCCGAGGTGTCCCGATGCCACCCAAGTTTCGGGGTTCATAAGTATTGCACTGTCAAGACCGACGTTATACGGACTTTCCTGTACAAACTTTTTCCACCAAGCTCTTTTTATGTTGTTTTTGAGTTCAACTCCGAGCGGACCGTAATCCCAAGCATTGGCAAGACCGCCGTAAATTTCACTCCCCGGATAGACAAAACCTCTTCCTTTTGAAAGAGAAACTATCATATCCATTGTTTTTTCGGTATTATTCATTTAATATCCTCCTAAATGCCAAATTCCTACATATACTATATTAAACAAAACTCGGTCAAAAGTCAACACTTTTACGCGGTGCGATAAAAAATCTGCGCTTGACATATTATTGCGTATGGATTATACTTTTAATATATATTATAGGAGGTAATTATATGAATATCAGCAAATTGGAGCTTCACAATATCGACTTTGACGATTTTCTTAAGGCCATTGATACCTGCAAAGGTGATGTATATCTTGAAACCGAGGACGGAGATGTTTTAAATCTCAAATCCCGCCTTTGCCAGATGATAGGACTGAGCACCGTTCTTTCAAATCCCGAAATATCGGTTGCCACTATTCGTTGCACCAATCCTGAGGATGAAACGGCGCTTTTCCGTTTTAACCTCTACGGCGAAATGCCCGAAAAGAAAGACTGAACAGGAGAACGTTAAAATGGCAGAAACAAAGTTTCTCTGTTACAAAGGTAAACCCCTTGTAAGAAAAGATAATGAAATTTATTACGGCGATATGTCAGAAAAATTCGTTGTAAGGTTTCAAATACTTTCGGCAAAAAAGGATATCGCGGACGAAGTGAAAATTCAGCTTCTTAAAAACGATACCGATGACCCGATAGAAAAACGCATTGCAAAAGAAAGCACCAAAAGCACCCTTTTTGATGCACTTGACATTGGGTTTGTGTGGCTTGAAAGAGCTCTTAAGGATTAAAAAAATCCGTCAATAACTTAACCGCGGGAGAGAAAATGATAATTTTCTCTCCCGCGGTCTTTCTGTTTATGCCGTCATTATTTAAAATATTTAACTGCTGAGCGGAACAGACCCATATCGTAATTACCGATAACATTTTTATAAAGTCCGTCTCCGATACGTTCACTGTGACCCATTTTTCCGATAACACGACCGTCAGGTGAAGTTATACCCTCTATCGCGTACATCGAACCGTTGGGATTAAAATGAACATCGGTTGCGGCATTGCCCGAAAGGTCAACATACTGTGTGGCAATCTGACCGTTTTCGGCAAGTTTTCTTATAAGTTCTTCACTTGCGAAGAAACGCCCCTCGCCGTGAGATATCGGAACATTGAAAACATCACCGACTTCGGTTTCGGCAAGCCACGGAGATTTAACCGATGCCACGCGTGTGCGCACAATGCGCGACTGGTGACGTGCAATGGTGTTAAATGTAAGGGTGGGGCAGTTTTCGTCGGTATCGATTATTTTACCGTACGGCACCAGACCCAATTTTATAAGCGCTTGGAAACCGTTGCAAATTCCGCACATAAGACCGTCACGGCAATCAAGAAGGTTGCCGACACCCTCTTTAACGGCTTCGTTTCGGAAAAACGCCGTAATAAACTTACCCGAACCGTCGGGTTCGTCACCGCCGGAAAATCCACCCGGAATAAAGACTATCTGCGCATCTTTCAGTTCATTTGCAAAGCTTTCGACACTTCGCTTAATGCCGTCGGAAGAAAGGTTGTTTATAACAATGATATGCGGGTCGGCACCTGCATCACGCACCGCCTTTGCACTGTCAAATTCACAGTTTGTACCGGGGAATGCGGGAATAAGAACCTTCGGTTTTGCTGTTTTTATTGCCGGTGTCGCGACATTGCGCTCGGTATAGGCAAAATTTTCAACAGGCATTTTGCCGTCGGCAATATTGCAGCTGTAAACACTTTCGAGTTTATTCTCGTATATGTCAAGTATTTCATCCGCCGAAACGCTCTCGTTGCCGAATGTGAATGATTTTTCGTTGGTTACGGTACCAACAAACACCGCACCGTCAATATCTTCGGTGACCTCAAGCAAGAAAGCGCCGTAGCAATAATCAAAGATGCACTTTGTGCACATATTGTCGCTGAATTTAAACCCGAAACCGTTTCCAAAGCACATCTTCATAACAGCTTCACCGACGCCGCCTACAGTGGGGGTATATGCGGCAAGTACCTTGCCGGAGCGCATAAGTTCTGTAACCCTGTCAAAGAGTGCTTTAAGCGATTTTGTTACGGGAAGACCGTTTTCGTCATATTCGGGTGTGAGCAATACAACCTTGCTGCCCGCTTTTTTAAATTCGGGTGATATGACTTCGTCGGTTTTACCGGTGGTTACGGCGAAAGATACAAGTGTCGGGGGAACATCAATATTTTCAAATGTGCCGCTCATAGAATCTTTTCCGCCGATAGACGCGATTTCCAGTTCTTTTTGCGCCTTGAACGCACCGAGAAGTGCCGCCAGTGGCTTGCCCCAGCGTTTTCCGTCCTTTTTGGGAGATTCAAAATACTCTTGGAACGTGAGATATACGTCTTCAAAAGATGCGCCGCTCGCAATAAGTTTTGAAACCGATTCCACAACAGCCAAATATGCGCCGTGGTACGGGCTCTGCTCCGTAATAAACGGATTGTAACCCCACGACATAAATGAACAGCAATCGGTGTGTTTCTTTTCAACCGAAATTTTTTGAACCATTGCCTGAATGGGGGTCAACTGATTTTTACCGCCAAACGGCATAAGTACGGTACCGGCACCTATGGTAGAGTCGAAACGCTCGGAAAGTCCGCGTTTTGAACATATATTGAGGTCATCGGCAATGCGACGCATATTTTCCGCAAATGTGCCGGTGATTTCTTTTGCTTTAAGAGCAGGCGCGGCAGGGGTTACGGTTATATGCTTATCCGCACCGTTGGAATTTAAAAACTCGCGCGATATATCAACGATTTTATTGCCGTTCCAGTTCATAACAAGACGGGGTTCGTCCTGAACAACGGCGACGGGAAATGCCTGTAAATTTTCTTCGTTTGCAAGCGCTAAAAACGCATCAACGTTTTCCTTTTCAACAACAACCGCCATTCTTTCCTGCGATTCGCTGATGGCAAGTTCGGTGCCATCAAGTCCCTCATACTTTTTGGGAACCGCATTAAGGTCTATAACAAGGCCGTCGGCAAGTTCGCCTATCGCAACAGAAACACCGCCTGCGCCGAAGTCATTACAGCGCTTTATCATACGGGTTGCTTTTTTGTTTCTGAAAAGGCGCTGAAGTTTGCGTTCTTCCGGCGCATTACCCTTTTGAACCTCTGCGCCGCAGGTTTCAACCGAATGTGCATTGTGCGATTTTGAAGAACCCGTTGCACCGCCTATACCGTCACGTCCGGTAGAACCGCCGAGCAATATTACAATATCTCCCGCTTCAGGACACTCACGGCGTACATTTTCCGCAGGAGCGGCTGCAATAACCGCGCCGATTTCCATACGCTTTGCGGCGTAGCCGTCGTGGTAAATTTCGTCAACTATACCTGTAGCAAGACCTATCTGGTTGCCGTAGGAAGAATAACCCGCGGCGGCGGTTGTAACAATCTTTCTTTGGGGAAGTTTACCCTCAATGGTTTCGCTTACGGGTTTAAGCGGATCGGCGGCACCCGTCACGCGCATTGCGCCGTAAACATAACTTCTTCCCGAAAGCGGATCGCGTATGGCACCGCCTATACAGGTGGCGGCACCGCCGAACGGTTCGATTTCGGTGGGATGGTTATGGGTTTCGTTTTTAAACAGCAACAGCCAAGGTTCAACCTTGCCGTCAACCTCAACATCAATTTTAACGGTGCAGGCATTTATCTCTTCCGATTCGTCAAGTTTGTCAAGTTTGCCCTGCGTTTTGAGATACTTTACCGCAACGGTTGCAAGATCCATAAGGCATATGGGTTTGGTTCTGCCGAGCTCTTTTCTTACCGCAAGATACTCTTCATATGCGCTTTGCAGAAGTGTGTCTTCAAATTTAACATCGTCAATAACGGTAAGAAATGTTGTGTGGCGGCAGTGATCCGACCAGTATGTATCTATCATTCTGATTTCGGTGATGGTGGGGTCACGGTGCTCACTCTTGAAATATTCCTGACAAAATGCGATATCATCGGCATCCATTGCAAGGGAATAATCCTCGACAAATTTTTCAAGACCCGCTCTGTCAAGAGCGATAAATCCGTCAAGTGTCTTTACGGTGGTGGGAATTTCAAAATCGGAGGCAAGGGTTTCATATTCGTCAAGGGTGGCTTCCCTTGACTCCACAGGGTTTATGACATATTTTTTTATTTCGCTTATTTCCGCTTGCGAAAGATTACCGTAAAGGGCGTATATCTTTGCGGTGCGAACAGCGGGGCGCTCCCCCTGCGAGATTATCTGTATGCACTGCGCTGCGGAATCGGCACGCTGGTCAAACTGACCCGGCAAAAACTCAACCGCGAAAACCGCCGCACCGCCTGCCGAAAGTGTTTCTGACACGGTGTCGAGCTGCGGCTCCGAAAAAACGGTGTTTTTGGCATAATTAAACAGCTCTGCCGTAATATTCTCCGCATCATAACGGTTGATAACACGCACGTTTTCAAGCGACTTTATTCCCAAGAAAGAACGGATGTCGTTTTTAAGTGCGCGTGCTTCGTGTGCCTGTTCGGGTTTTTTTTCAACATATATTCTGTAAACCATATTTTTTATCTCCTCATTTCAGGGCGTCAAGTGCTTTTTTGCCGATATCATTGCGGCGGTATGCATTTTCAAAATGCACCTTATCTGCCTGTTCATACGCTGCATTCACCGCATTTTTCAGTGTGTCCGCACAGCAGGTCACACCAAGCACACGACCGCCGGATGTTAAAAGTTTTTCTCCGTCAAGGCGGGCACCGGCAAAATAAAGTTCACCGTTAAAATCGCCGTCAACCGTGATTTCAAATCCCGTTTCGTATTTTTGCGGATATCCTTTCGAAGCCAGCACCACGCAAGCGGCGCTTTTGTTTGAAAATTTAACTTCGCAACTGTCGAGTGTTCCGTTGGCACACGCCTTCATTACCGTAAGCAGATCGCTTTCAAGCAACGGCAGTACCACCTGTGTTTCGGGGTCACCGAAACGGCAGTTATACTCAATCACCTTCGGACCGTCAGCGGTCAGCATAAGCCCGAAATAAAGGCAACCTTTAAAGGTTCTACCCTCTTTGTTCATAGCGTCTACTGTCGGCAAAAAAATCTCGTTCATACATCGCTCGGCAATATCGGGAGTATAGTACGGATTCGGCGCAACAGTACCCATACCGCCGGTATTAAGCCCCATATCATTGTCACCCGCACGCTTGTGATCCATTGAAGACACCATCGGTTTTACAACCTTGCCGTCGGTAAAGGCAAGCACCGACACTTCGGGTCCAGTGAGAAATTCTTCTATAACAATGCGACTGCCGCTTTCTCCGAACACCATGTCTTCCATTATTTCGCGAACCGCATCGAGTGCTTCTACACGGGTATTTGCAATTATAACACCTTTTCCAAGCGCCAGACCGTCCGCCTTTATAACGGTGGGAACAGGTGCCGTTTCAAGATATTTTACCGCATCTTCGGGTTTTTCAAAAACCTCATACCGTGCAGTCGGTATTCCGTATTTTTTCATAAGGTTTTTTGAAAACACCTTACTGCCCTCGATTATTGCGGCGTCGGCACGGGGACCGAAACAGGGAATGCCTGTTTTTTCCAAAGCATCAACACACCCCAACACCAGCGGGTCATCAGGTGCGACAACGGCAAAATCAATACTGTTTTTCCCCGCCCAGTCACATATGCCCGCGATATCTTTCGCAGCTATATTCACACACTCGGCATCCGAGGCAATGCCGCCGTTACCGGGGATGGCAAAAATTTTTTCAACATTCGGATTTTCTTTGATTTTTTTGATTATAGTATGCTCACGTCCGCCTGAGCCGACTACCATTACTCTCATTTTAATAACCATATCTTTCCAAGACATAAAATGCGATAAAAATTCGCATCGGTTTCGGTTTCCATTGGTATCAAAGATGACCGAAAACCGTTGTCTTTATATTTTCGGTGCGTGATTTTTCACGCTTTTCCACTCTTATTTGTAAATCGGGAACTTTTCGCAAAGTGCCGAAACCTCTTTAAGAATTTCTTCGCGGCTGTTTTCAAAATCAACCGTAACGCGTTTTATCCAACCGGCAATAAGTTTCATTTCCGCTTCCTTAAATCCGCGACTTGTAACTGCGGGTGTGCCGATGCGTACTCCGCTTGTAATAAACGGACTTTGCGGGTCATTTGGTACTGCGTTTTTGTTGAGTGTTATACGCACCTCGTCAAGACGGCGTTCAAGTTCCTTGCCCGTAATACCGAAGTTCTGCAAATCAACCAACATAAGGTGATTGTCCGTACCGCCAGATACAAGGTTAAAGCCTTCGGCAATAAGCGCATCTGCAAGTGCGGAGGCGTTCTTTACAATATTTTCCTGATACACCTTGAATTCGTCGGTCAAAGCTTCTCCGAGAGCGACAGCTTTGGCTGCGATTATATGCATAAGCGGACCGCCCTGTATTCCGGGGAAAATCGCCTTGTCGATTGCTTTGGCATATTCTTCTTTGCAAAGAATAAGTCCGCCGCGCGGACCGCGCAAGGTTTTGTGTGTGGTGGTTGTGACGACGTCGGCATACGGCACGGGAGACGGATGAAGTCCTGCCGCAACAAGACCTGCGATATGTGCCATATCAACCATAAGATATGCACCGACTTCGTCGGCAATTTCGCGGAACTTTGCAAAATCAATGGTGCGCGGATATGCCGATGCACCCGCAAGAATAAGTTTGGGCTTGTGTTCGATTGCAAGCGCGCGGACGGTATCATAGTTTATCTGCTGTGTGTCATCATCTATACCGTAAGAGACAATATTGAAATATTTACCCGAAATATTAACGGGTGAACCGTGCGAAAGATGTCCGCCGTGAGCAAGGCTCATTGAAAGAACGGTGTCACCGGGATTGAGAAGCGCAAAAAATACGGCAAGGTTAGCCGAAGCGCCGCAATGCGGCTGAACATTTGCATGGTCTGCGCCGAAAAGTTTGCAGGCGCGGGCGCGGGCAATTTCCTCAACCTCGTCAACACAGGCACAACCGCCGTAATAACGCTTGCCGGGATAACCCTCGGCATATTTGTTGGTAAGAGGTGTGCCCGCCGCAAGAAGAACCGCTTCCGAAACAATATTTTCCGAGGCGATAAGTTCAATATTGTTCTGCTGGCGCTCGAATTCACGGTTTACCGAAGCATAAACTTCGGGGTCAAAATTCTTTAAAGTATCAAAAAACATTTCAAAAATTCCTTTCTTAAAAAGCCCTATACCCCCTTTGTAAAAAGGGGGTAAAAAACAAATCAGTGATGGAACAGGCGCATACCCGTAAAGGCGCATACCATATCGTATTTATCGCAACATTCGATAACAAGATCGTCGCGTATGGAACCGCCCGGTTCCGCAATATACTTAACACCGCTGCGCTTTGCCCTTTCAATGTTATCACCGAACGGGAAAAACGCATCCGAACCGAGTGCCACGCCGTCAATATCGGCGAGATATGCCTTTATCTCTTCGTCTGTGAGGGGTTCGGGTCGGGTTGTGAAATACTTCTGCCAGTTGCCCTCGGCGCAGACATCTTCTTCATTGCGGTTGATATAACCGTCGATAACATTGTCGCGGTCGGGACGTCCAAGCGTGTCTTTAAAGGGAAGATTAAGCACCTTGTCATGCTGGCGTAAGAACCAAGTATCCGCTTTTCCGCCGGCGAGACGCGTGCAGTGGATGCGGGACTGCTGACCGGCACCTACACCGATTGCCTGACCGTCAACGGCAAAACATACCGAGTTTGACTGGGTATATTTAAGCGTGATAAGCGAAATTATCAAATCGCGTACCGCGCTTTCGGGTAAATCTTTATTGGCGGTAACAATGTTTGAAAGCAGCTCCCTGTCAATTTTAAAGTTGTTTCTTCCCTGTTGGAAAGTAATGCCGTAAACCTGTTTTGTTTCAATCTCGGCAGGCACAAAATCGGGGTCAATCTTTACAATATTATAATTGCCCTTGCGCTTTGATTTCAGTATTTCAAGCGCTTCGGGGTCATAATCGGGCGCGATAATACCGTCGGAAACTTCGCGCTTAATCATAAGCGCGGTGGTGACATCACACTTGTCCGAAAGGGCAACCCAGTCACCGAAAGAACACATTCTGTCGGTGCCGCGGGCACGGGCATAGGCACACGCAAGCGGAGAATCGTCAAGACCTTCGATATCGTCAACAAAACACGCTTTTTTAAGTTTATCCGACAGCGGAATACCAACCGCCGCAGATGTGGGACTTACGTGTTTAAAAGATGTAACCGCCGGCATACCGAGTGCTTCTTTAAGTTCTTTGACAAGTTGCCAAGAGTTAAATGCATCGAGAAAGTTGATATAACCCGGTCTTCCGCAAAGAATTTCAATCGGAAGTTCGCTTCCGTCTGCCATATAAATTTTGGACGGCTTTTGGTTTGGATTGCAACCGTATTTAAGTTCAAATTCTTTCATTTTTGTTTCCTCCGATTTATTTGTTTTTATTGATAATAATATCCGTGGCTTTGCCGCCGTCAAGAGGCACGGTGCGCACAAAAAGCGAAACCTTGTTATCCTCGTTTAAATTGTTCCAACAAAGTTCGGCAAGTTCTTCGGCTGTGTTCGGCATACTTACCTCTTCGGGTTCGCCGTAGAATGACGGAATCGGATCACCGTCACACTTGTATGTGTGGATAAAATGACCTATGCCGTTTTCCGGAACATAGTTATAAAAATAACGGTTGCAAGCACCGCTTCTGCCGTTTGCACTCTTAAGAACGGAAAGCTTATAGGACTTACCTCTTCGGGTTCGCCGTAGAATGACGGAATCGGATCACCGTCACACTTG